>CAUJKL010000066.1 GCA_963204995.1 Planctomycetota bacterium
TCGTGCATGCCAAACGACGCTCCCATCCAACCATCCTCACGCACATGCCAGTACGTCGGATAGCGAGGGTTCTGCGGATGGTCGAAGTAAGTGATGCCTTCGGTCACCGTTTTGCGATCGCTCCCCTGCCCTGCCGCGACCGGCCCGCTGTAGTCCATCCAGCGAGCTTGTTTGCCGAATATGTTTTGTTCGTCGACTTGTCCTTCGCTGTTGGTCAGTGTTCCGCCGCCGAAGTGAGCTGATAACGACTTGGCCACGCGAACAGCCAAGAAGCCGAAGTTTGTCTTCTCCAATTCAACCGCCGCTAATTCTTGAGGCGGACGCATGGTAATTTGCAGTTCGAGCGAGTGCTCGTTGTCCTGCATCGGAATCAGTGCCGCGACGATTTCCTGTTCCATGACTTCCTTGCCTTCAGCATCGAACCAGCCGCTGACCGACGCCATGATCGCCTCCGCCTCGCCGTCTTCATACGCGTACCACATCTTCTGGCGAATTTGCGTGCCCTTGCCGTTCGCCCAGAAGTCGAGCCCATTCACTTTGTTATGGGCGAACCAGACGGATTGATGATGGTCGTGGTTCTGTGCGCCCGGATGACCCATGCGAGTGAGCGACGTGCCGGACGGGCCGTTGAACGGAAAGAAGAAGGGACGCGGGTACTCGTCGCCATAATGCCAACGAACTTTCTCGACACCGTCGATTTGCAGCGAGACCTGATGCCCCGCCTGCGGCACGATCTCGCAACGACTAAGGCTCTGCTGCTGAGCCATCGTGAACGTCGTAAGCAAAGTGAAGATTGATACGAGCGGGCAGGTGCGTCTGGCTTGTACGAATGACATATCGAGGGATCGCTCCAAAGCAAGTGAGAGAGTTTCAAGATGTGGCCAGTGTACCTGAACCGGGCTCAAGCCGCATTCGGTTCACCGCGTTCGGCCTGGGATTCCTGAAGTAAGCACCTCGGTAGAAGTTGTTTGGCATCATCTCGTTTAACCGCGTGGGCATCGCCCCGCGTTCCCCACGCCTCAAACAAGCGACCGGGCTGGGAAAAATCTCATTTCGTTGAGGCAAACATCCTCCCGATCATTTCCGATCTGGTACATTGGCGGGCGACACGATAGCGAGGTACACAATGATCGAGTTTCGGTACACGGGAGACGCCTTGTGGGCGAGAATGGAGCGAGCCGTGCAGCGCGTGGAAGAGCGACTGACCAAGACCGTCAAGATCTTGGAAGATGCCAACATACCGTATGCGGTCGTCGGTGGTTTCGCCGTCCGAGCCTGGGTGGCTCAAGTCGATGAAGCGGCGGTGCGGACGACGCGTGATGTCGACATCCTGGTGCGCCCCGAAGACCTCGATGCCGTAATCGCGGCGATGACGAGCAACGGTTTCTACCATCGCCAGACGGCGGGCCTCGACATGTTGCTGGAAGATCCCGATGCCTCAGCGCGCGACGCCGTCCACTTGATGTTATGCGGCGAAATGGTGCGAGCCGATGACATCGAGCCGAATCCGGATATAGAACCGCAGCAGCGGACCAACGATTTCCGGACGCTCCGGCTTGAGGCCCTCGTCCGCATGAAGTTGAATTCGCATCGTCGCAAAGACCAAGTACATCTACTCGACATGATCTCGCTCGGCATCATCGATCAAACCTGGGTAGCCCGCTTCCCCACCGCGTTAGGCAACCGCCTACAAGCCTTGCTCGACGACCCAAACGGATAGTGCTTGCATTGAAGTTTGATGTACGTCAGCCTTTCCAGGCTGACGGTCAGGCTAGAAAGCCTGACGTACTTCGATTCCGGCTTCGTGGCGACGTTGACAGTGCAACCCAGCTTGGAAACGCTGCGGATTTGGTGAGCTTGCGCGTTGTATATCGAGATGCTATCATGGGGCGGCCAACAATGGCATCGTGCGGGCAACAATGGAAATCCGAGGAAACAGGAGTCCTCCAGCATGGATGACACTCTTAACACGATCATCAACGGCGATTGTATCGCGGGCATGAACGCCCTGCCCGAGGGTAGCGTCGATCTGGCATTCGCCGATCCGCCGTTCAATATCGGCTACGAGTACGATGTCTACGAAGACAAGAAGGAGCACGCCCACTATCTAGCTTGGTCGCGTGACTGGATCGCGGCCGTGCATCGCGTCCTGAAGAGCGACGGAGCGTTTTGGCTGGCGATCGGCGACGAGTACGCTGCCGAGTTGAAAATAGCGAGCCAGGAGATCGGGTTCCACTGCCGTAGCTGGGTCATCTGGTACTACACGTTCGGAGTGAACTGTAAGCAAAAATTCAGCCGCTCACACGCTCATCTATTCCACTTCGTGAAAGACCCGCAGAAGTTCACCTTCCGCGCCGATGAACTCGAAAACCGCATTCCTTCGGCTCGCCAGTTGGTCTACAAGGACAAGCGGGCTAACTCGACGGGTCGCTTGCCTGACGACACGTGGATACTTCGACCACAAGACCTCGACGATTGCTTCACGGCGAGCGAAGACACGTGGTACTTTCCGCGCGTGGCCGGCACATTCAAGGAACGAGCCGGCTTTCACGGCTGCCAGATGCCCGAACAGTTGCTTGGACGGATCATTCGGTTCTGCTCGCACGAAGGCGAGTTAGTTCTCGATCCTTTCTCGGGCAGTGCGACGACGGTTGCTGTGGCGAAGAAACTTGGACGCCGACATATCGCGTTTGACTTATCCGAGGAGTACGTCACCCACGGACTTGCCAGGCTCGATGCCATACGCGTTGGAGATCGATTGGACGGTGCGCCCGATCCGCTATCAAGCGCGCCCAAGACGGGCGAGAAGCCGAGTCAGAAACGTTTGAAGCAGCCATCGGGCCAGAGATCGCTATTCGCCGAGCCGAAGAAAGTGAAAGATCGCTAAGCGTTCTGCCCATGATTCATTGCGGCACGATCGAACATCAAGATTGATCTTCAACGATGCTATTCAATCTTTCCTTCCAAAACGTCCTGCCAAAACCGAGGCATTCCTTGAAACGCCGCATTGTAGGTGGCTTCGAGCGGTAAATTGATATAGCGTTCCCGGGTCAGGAACAACGGCGTCTCCGGGATGGCTTCCCCCACGGACATGTGATTCACGTAAGCCTCCGTCGGCTGGCCGGCGACGTAGCTGACAAGTGTTTGTGGCTGATCGTCGGGAACATCGAGAGAATCGCTAGGCGGAGCTAGACGCCTGCGAATTTCGCCATGAATACCGCAGGGGTCATGTGCGCCGGGCGGGAACACGTCGATGACGACCACATGCACGCCTCGTTCGAGCGCCGAGATCGTCTTGAAGGCGAATTCCTCGATGTGCTCGATGCGATCTTTGTTCCCCGGCGACACAATTTCGAGTAAGGCGATTATTCGATGCGTACTGATGTGCCGAATCGTCACCGTTCGGCGCAACGCTAGTATCTCTGTCTCGATCGATTCGAACCTGCGAACTTTAGGTGGGGCATCCGCAACCGCGATACCACCCGATTCGAGCGACGGTGGTGGTGGGACATCCGGCTCTTTGAATACGTCCGGTCGCGCATGAAGTGTCAGAATGTCGGCGATGTAATTTCCAGCATGTTGTTCCGCCAATGCGTAATAGCCTTCTGGAAGACGACCACGATTCAATTCGTTCTGGATCTCTGCGATCCACGAGGTATGAAACGCATGGAATATCCCAGCTTCAACTTGCGTCCAATTGTGTAACGGCATTCGCGAGGCTCCTCTGGAACTGCCTTTATTGTAACTCGTCATGGGAGTTGGCAAAGTCCGATTCGGCGTACGGTTTATCGCAACGACTCCAATTATCGCAACGACTCCAAGTAGTCGATCAGCGATACAAAGTCTTTCAAGCTGATTTCGTTCGCCAATCCCAGCGGCATCACGGAGATGTCTTGTTTGACGCGTTCCTCGATCTGCTCGACGGCGATCTTGATTTCTTTGCCTTCGTTGTCGCGAATCGTCACCTCGTCGGCCGCTTCGTTGGTGACGAAGCCAGTAAGCGTCTTGCCGTTGTCCAGCAGAAACAGATTCGTGACAAATCCCTGAGCGATTGATTTACTCGGCAACAAGATGGATTCGGCCAGTTGGTTTCGCTTGTAGGTCTTCACGACCAATGGCAGGTGCGGTCCGCGATTTGCTTCACCTTCTTTGACGGTGTGACACTTGGCACAATTCAGCTTTGTATACACCTGCTCGCCACGCCCTACGTCGCCGTGTTCCTTGACGGCGATGGCGATAACATCCTCGGGCTTCAGCGTGCTCAACGGCGGGCCGGCGGGGGTTGGTTCCTGTTCGAGCTTCCATGCAGTGGCAACTCGTCGGGCCGTCGCCGCGACGGAATCGTCAACGTCTTTTAGGGCGGTGCGCACTTTCGGTTCTAGTTCCCTGGCGTTGGCCAGTAGTGCCGCCTCCAGAAGCTCAACCCGTCCTGACGGTGTGGACCACGCGTCTTCGATCGATTTGGCAGCCAGTGACTTGGCTTCGGGAGAAGCCTCTTTCGCATCCGCGAGAACGAGTAGGCAGGCCATGGCCTGTCGGGCTTGAACGGTATCGGTTTCATTGGCTCGTGCGATCAGTAACTCAACGTTCGATTCCAACACCCTCGCGTTCTTCAGTGCGTCCCAGGCATTCGTGTAGGCCGGGCTGTTCTCACCCGCAGCGCGAAGTGAAACGATGGTCGAAAAAGCACTTTCGAACGCGGTCGCATCGCTCACTTTCAGCAACGCGATCACGGCTTGTGAACGAACTTGCACAGAAAAACCTTCGCTGGCGGCGGCTTCGATCAGTAAGCCGACGGCGGCATGAGGAATGTCGTCAGTCCGAGACAACTGGGCGACGGCCGCTGGCAGGAGTCGTGAATCGCTATTGGCCATGGCGATAACCGTGTCCAAGGTTCCCGCCAAATCAACTCGGTGCCTGGCAAGTTCGCCCAGCAAGAAGCCGGCTTCGTCGCCCTCGGCCTTCTCCAACGCGGCCTTGAGCGCTCGCTCGATCTGCTCGGTGGCCGGCCACCTTTCGGGCTGATAGTACGGACCTCGCGTGTCGGGTCGGGTTCCCCAGCTGTTCCCTGTCCACTCGCCTTCGATGTGGTACAAGCGGCAGAGTGCCGTCAGCATTCCTTGGCGTCGCTCCGCATCGCGCTCTCGTTCCAATCGCAAGATCAGTCCCGAAACAACGCTTTCGTCATGCAGCGATTGGAGCACGCGAATCGCCCTGTCGCGCCGCGGATCGTCGAAGTTCGCTTCGTCAACCACGACAAAGCAAGCCTCGGCGGAACGCATGGCGATCAGTGCTTGAATCGCCGTGTGTGAAACAATCGGATCGGGATCGGCCAACAGCGGAGCCAGCTCGCGGGCGAGGTCGATCAACTTGAGTCGTGCCATCGCAATGCAGGCTTCTAAACGCGTGCGTGGACTCTTGCTGAACAGCCCGTACATCACGGGGTCGAGTGGAATATCCACCAATTGGTCATCGCGATCCGTGAGTGCGCGGATCGCATAAGGTTGTACTGCGTCATCTTCGGTGAGCGCGACCAGCGTCGGATGCGACTTGCTGCCGAAGGCTTGCTTGAGCGCGAAGATGGCGGCGACTCGAGTGGCGAGCGGCTTGCTCTTGTCCTCGGCGAGCATCGCCAAGTCCTGCTGCGTCGAATCCTCGGCGGAGTCGCGATGCACACGGCGAATGAGCGTCCGTTGAGCTTCAAGTCGACGCCGATGACTTGGCGATTCGAGCAGTTTGACGAGTTCTTTATCGGAGGCCGCGTCGAAGTCCGGCAGCGGATCGGGCTTGTAGCCCTGTGGCGAGACACGAATCAAGTATCCGACGCTGTCTCCTTCATACTTGAACGTCGCGCCTTTCCAACTGGTGATATACAGTCGGCTCATCGCATCAACGTCCAGATCGGTGACGCGTGTGGCACCGACGAATTCTTCCTGGCTGGGAGTAAAAGTCGCACCACGGGGCGTCAACTCGTGACGATAGATCCAGTTCCTTCCCCAGTCGGCCGTATAGAGTGCGTTGCTATAGCCCGGCGGAAAGCCGGGTTCATCCAGGTACAGCACTCCGCAACCGGAGCCGCCGCCGTAATCGGCCAGCGGTTGAATGATCTCGTTGCCGAAATTCGTAAACAGCGTCGGGTAACCATGATGCTCGGTGCCCGTAAAGTGATGCAACCGGATGTCCCAACCGCCTCCGTCGTTGGTGTTGTCTCGCGTGAATCCATTCAGCAGCGGATCGACGGCGACTTCCAGGATGTTGCGAGTTCCACGCGAGTATAGCTCCAAGCCAGTCCCATCAGGACGAACTCGCACCACGCCTCCACCGCGAAGTTGCAGTTTGCGACCGTCAGTACCCTCGGCTTCCATAAACCCGAAATCACCAATCGCCAGATACAGCCAGCCATCGATGCCCAGCGTGACGCCATTGGATGTGTGATCGGCCGGCCGATCTTTGAACGTGAAAGCGATGTTCTTCACCAGCGTCTGTTGCTCGTCGGCGATGCCGTCGCCATCGTGATCGATGAAGGCGCTCAAATGCGGAGGGTGCATCAAGTACAAGCGGTCGTGATCCCACACGAGCCCGCGAGGCGAATCGACGTCGGGGATGAACAGCTTCGATTCGTCCGCGCGTCCGTCGCCGTCGATGTCTCGCAGTCGGTAAACCGAACCTCGCCACGGCTCGCGATCGAGCGAGCCGTTCTTGTCCACCGAGACATACGCCGTGCCGTCCGGTTCCGCGGCAACGAACACCGGATAGTTCACGGCTGGCGGCGTCGCGAAGAGCGTCGCT
>CAUJKL010000067.1 GCA_963204995.1 Planctomycetota bacterium
CCCGCTGACACCGACGCACGTTGTCACATCAAAAAGGACCGGCTCGCGCCGGTCCTTCTTCTTTGGAACCGTTGACACCCCCTCTCAGCGTGTGCGCAATCGAAATGAGCGAAAACGATTCATCGAATCTGAACGGCCGCAACAGTCGGCGACATCGGAATTAAGCATCACGGGTTTGGTTTCCACTAGCCAAATCGAATTCTCCCGTTTCGCTGACATCACCGGCAGCTTCAGCGGAGCGTATTTCCGCACGTCGTTCAACGACGCAGCCAAACTGTTGCACGTCGACTTGGCGACACGGAACGATGGTCAGTTCGTCGTCGATAAGCCGCTGCTGGTCGGTGTGAAGAACATCAGCGACCCGAGCGTTTCGCTTGTCGGGATCGATGGTGTAACTCCTGATGGCATCCAGTTCTATGACTACTCGTCACGAGTGCCCGGCGGGAAACTGAATCCCAATGAACTGACCGAATCGCCGACGGTGACGTTTCACAATCCCAACCGGGTCCAATTCGATTATGAATTGGTCTTCTACGGCAAGCTGAACGAAGCTCCGATCATTACCACGATTCCAGATATCGAAGCCCTCGCCGGTCGCGACTATCGCTACGACGTCGATGCGACCGACCCGGACAGCGACACACTGACCTATCGGCTGACGACATCACCGACCGGCATGACGATCAACGCGACCAGTGGATTAATTTCCTGGACACCAACCGCCACGCAAATCGGCAAGCACGATGTTACTGTTCAAGTCAGCGATGGTCGCGGCGGCACCGCCGAGCAACATTATGTCCTTGGCGTGATCCCAGCCCCACCGAATCGGCCACCCGTGATTACCAGTGTTCCGGTGACTCAAACAATGATATCCAATAATGGCGGCTCTACCGGCCAGGGTTTGGCCGAGCCTGCTTACATCTACGATGTTGACGCCATCGATCCAGACGACGACGTTTTGCGTTATTCGATCGTGTCTTCACCTCAGGGGATGACAATTGACCCGGCCACGGGCGTTATTCACTGGAATCCGACTGCTGACAAGACGAGACATTACACAGCCGTTGATTTATCAAGCGTCGCGAATCTGAGTTTGAAAGACCTCGCGAATGTTTCAAGCAACTTTCCAAAACGCAGCTTTACGGTGGGTGATATCCCCTTCTTCATTCCTGAATCAACGAACAACATTTGGCACAGCGTAGTCGCCCCAGGATCCAATCCTCGGTCTGCCGAAATCAACGTCTCTCAGTCGGGCGTCACGGAAGTATACGCACTGATAAACTCATATTGGGGCGTTGCCGGACCGGACAGCTATGCGTCTGTTGAGTTCGTAGGCGCAAACGGTGCCTACTACAAACGAGACTTGGTTGGGGATGATGACATCCGCGATTATATCCAAAATGTGTGGACAAATACAATCAATAATACGAGTACGGTAAATGCGTTTTTGGGACGCGCCGACGCGACCGGGTCGAACACGGAAGTGCGGCTGGACATGGTCACATTTCAATTGCCGGAAGAATTCGCATCCGACATATTGGAAACAGTGATATTTACAGATCGAGGCGGCACCCTGTTTCAACGAATATTCGTGAGTGGGTTAACCGTCGCAAATGTGCATCTGGCACAAGATTCTGGCAACTTTCCCGTTAGTGTGGCTGTCGAAGATGGACGCGGTGGCGTGGCGTTTCAGGAATTCGTTGTCTGCGTGCATGGTGATCCCACCAATCACGCACCGGTAATTATCAGCGATCCGATCCGGATAGCGAACCCTGGAATATCGTACCAATACGATGTTGATGCTCTCGACCCTGATGAGGAAGTTCTCAACTACACGCTGATTAACTCGCCGTCTGGGATGACCATCGATTCGTCTTCGGGAGTAATTACGTGGGCAGCAGCAAGCATTGCGCTAAGCGTTGACAACGTTGACGTCATGGTCCGTGTCGTAGATCGTCGCGGCGGTTTCGATGAACAGAGCTTTACGATCACGATACGAAATGACTTAGGAGAGATTCACGGAACTAAGTTCAATGACCGGAATGGCAATGCAATCCGCGATCTGGATGCGTCGCAGAATGGCTTCACTGAACCCGGCTTGCCCGGCTGGACCATCTACTTGGATCAGAATCGAAACGGAATCCGAGATCAAGGCGAACGTTTCACGATCACTGACGCCGACGGCGATTTTGCATTCACCAATTTGGAAAGTGGGCGTTACATGGTGCGTGAGGAACCGCAACTTGGCTGGAACCAGACGACGCAAGGAAATGCAGCCAGTCTGTTATTGAATGGTGACTTCGAGGACGATTCTTTCACGCTCCTTCCCGATGGCTCTCGACAGTATGTCGGCTGGAGGGAACGCCCGGTTCAGGGTGGATTTTCTCTGATATTTCCAGAAGGAACAAACGGTATTTCGGTTTTCAACATCGTGGATACAAAATTTGACGGCGAGTCGAGCGCAGCACCGGATTTTTTTGCCCCGTACATCAGTGAAACTGAACCAAACCTGGATCAATATGGTGCTGTTCGTCCTAGTGGACCGGCACCTACATCAAGTTACTCAGAGCTCGTATCTGATCCGTTCGAAATTGACGGACCGATCACTATGGACGTCTGGCGGGAAAGCGCCCGCAGTGTCTCTCAAGTCCGCTTTCACGACGCGGCGACGGACGCCGAGATCGCGTCGTTCACGGTAACGGAATCGCCACGGATTTGGACTCGTGTCACGTTTAATACGAGCGCGTTTTTAGGCAGACGAGTGTATGCCGTTTTGCACGGCGGGACGTCTCAAAGTGGTGCCGGCTGGCTGACATTATTCGACAATATCTTCGGCGGGACAACGACTTCGGTGTTCGCCAACGGAGTTGGCACGGAAGTCTTCGTCGGCGCTAACGAAGTTGTTTCGAGTGTTGATCTTGGCAATCAACGTGACACGAGTGCGGCCGAAAACAAGAATCCGTCAATTGTTTCCGAGCCGATTCAGGTTGCGGTCACGGAAGACTTATACATATATGCTGCGTTTGCTCGCGATGAAAATGGGGACTCTCTCTCGTACGGATTGTCCGTCGCCCCAGCGGGTATGACCGTCCATCCCACGCTGGGCACCGTCGTTTGGGTCCCAACAGAAGAGCAAGTCGGACAACATCAAGTCTTGCTGCGAGTCTCCGATGGACGGGGCGGGGTTGCGACGCAGTCGTTTACGATCACCGTGGATGCACCAAACAGCGCTCCAGTCATCACGTCGCGACCTCTCACGACCGCGACAGCCGGACTGCCATTCGAGTACCGGTTGCGGGCTCAGGATGCCGATGGCGATGAACTAACCTTCCGACTCGACGCGGCTCCCGCTGGGGTGACGATCGAATTGGTTGTACTGAAGAACGCAGCGGAGCAAGTGGTCGATCGCTTCTATCAAGTTCAATGGGCCGTCCCGCTTGGCGCGGCAGGGACCAGCCCGACCGTTACCGTGGTGGCCGACGATGGTCGCGGTGGCGAGGCGATGCAGACTTGGACGCTCAACGTGGCCGCGGCGAATGCGGTGAACGGTGCGCCGACGATTTCGTCCGTGGCTCCGACCACCGCTCGACTCGGACTGGATTGGATCTATCGCGTCGCAGCCAACGATCCCAATGGCGATCTGCTCGGCTATGCGCTGCTGCAAAAGCCCGAGGGAATGCAGGTCAGTGCGGCCGGTGTGGTGAGTTGGTCGGTTCCGGCAGACGCGCCGGCCACGGTGCCCGTGGAATTGCAGGTGTCGGACGGACGTGGCGGGCTGGTCACTCAAAAATTCGACCTGCGCATTGTTGCGATCGAACGCAACAACGCACCGACCATCACGTCCGTGCCTCGCCAGCAAAGCGTCACTGGGCAGCTCTATGCGTACGACCCCGTCGGCCGTGATCCCGAGGGCGACCCGCTGCGCTGGAGTCTGACTGCGGCACCGCGTGGCATGTCAATCGATCCAGCGACCGGCAACATTCGCTGGACGCCGGACGACCAACAGCTTGGCACACACATCGTCGCCGTCACAGCAACCGATCCGTTCCTGGCCCAGTTCACGCAGCGATTTGAAGTGCATGTCGGTTGCAATAACATCGCACCGGCCATTGTGTCCATTCCGCCCACGACGGCGATCACCGGGCGGACCTACCTGTATCCTGTCCGTGCCGAAGATCTCGAACGCGATCCGCTGGCTTGGCAGTTGACTACCGCTCCGGCCGGCATGTCGATCGACGCAAGTACCGGAGTCATCCGCTGGTCGCCGACGGCTGCACAAGTCGCCACGCACAATGTAGTCATCGAAGTCAGCGACGGGTTCAATACGGCTACGCAACGGTATTCCGTTGTCGCCAGCAACAGCGACGAACTGGTCGACGCGAACGATCCCACCAAGGGCACCAAAGGCAATCGTGCGCCGCTGATCACTTCGACGCCCAAGTTTGCCGCCGAAGTCGATTCGCTGTACACGTATCAAGTCACCTCGATCGATCCCGACGGCGACAACGTCACGTTCGGTCTCGCTGGCAACTCGCCCGCTGGTATGACCATCAACGCTGCGGGGCTGATCGCTTGGACGCCGAGTGCCGCCGACGTGGGCGAATTTGTCATCAACGTCAATGCTGTGGACGCTCACGGTGCCACCGCGACGCAGGGTTACTTGCTGTCCGTTACCGTCAATAGCCCGCCGCGTATCACGTCCACTCCGATTGAAACCGCCATCAGCGGAGCGACCTACCGCTACAGCGTCCGCGCGACCGATCCCGAAGGCGATCCGCTGACGTATCGGCTCGACACCGCACCGTCCGGCATGACGATCGACAAGTTCGGTCGCATCCTCTGGGCATCGCCGGTCACCATAACGGCTCCTCAGCCGGTGACCGTTACTGTGGCGGACAATCGCGGCCAATCCGCCAGCCAGTCGTTCACGATCACGATGGTGGCCGATACACAGCCTCCCCGCGTCTCCTTGGATACGCAAATCGGCGGCGTGTTCTATATCGGCGATACACGCGTCGATGTCGGTTCGAACTATACCGTCCGCGTGGTCGCGACGGACAACGTGGCGGTGGCTGACGTGGGCCTGTTGGTGAATGGCCAACGCGTGACGCTGGACGCATCCGGGACAATCAGTCTGCCAGCCAATACACTGGGCACCGTGCAATTGCAGGCGACCGCAACGGACACATCGGGATTGCAGGGAACCGCCACGGCGACCGTGACCGTGGTGGATCCGGCGGGAAAGAATCAACCGGTCCCCACCGATCCGACTCTGCCGCCCCATCCGGGATTTGCTCCTGGAGACACCGGGGCACCGATCGTCATTATCACCAGTCCGGAACCTGCATCGACCGTTAGCAATCTGGTTCCGATCATCGGCACGGTCGACGACCCGGAAGACAATCTGTGGTACTACCGCGTCTACTATGCACGGGCCGATCGCGTGTCGATCGCGGATCTAGATGACAACGATCCCGATTGGATTCTGCTCAAGGAGAGTACTCAAGAAGTTATCGACGGCGAACTGGCGGTGTTCGACCCGTCGCTGGTCAGCAACGATCCTTATGCACTGATTGTCGCGGCGTACGATGTCAACGGTCGTGGCTTCATCCAGCCGACGATTCTGTATGTCGAAGGCAACGTGCAAGTCGGCAACTTTCGTTTGGAGTTCACAGACCTGAGCATTCCGCTGGCCGGTATTCCGATCCAGGTCAGCCGCGTTTACGACACCGTCACCGCTGGCGATGAAGGCGACTTTGGCTACGGCTGGTCGCTGGGAGTGCAGGACGCCCGCATCTTGGAAGTCGCTGCCGTCGGTCCTGGCGGATCGCTAAACGGTGGCAACGACAAGTTCATTCCGGACAAGACCAAGGTCTATCTCACCAATCCTTCCGGTCAGCGAGTGGGCTTTACTTACAAGGAGCAACTGATCTCGGCCAGCTTCTTCGGCGGCATCTGGCGACCGTATTTCCAAGCCGATCCCGGTGTCTACGATACGCTGACGATCGACGAGACGCAGGTGGCGCGAGGCGGCATCGTTGGTGCATTGGCCCAGGGCATCAACCCAAACGAGTATACGCTCACCACCAAAAGCGGCTTGAAGTATCGTTACAGCGAAACCGTCGGACTTCAGACAATCACCGACCTGAACGGAAATGTTGCCACGTTTACTGTCGAGGGCATAACGCATTCTTCTGGTCAGTCGATTCAATTTGTCCGCGATCATCGCGGTCGCATCAAGGAGATTGTTGATCCGGCTGGGAATGCGATCCAGTACGAGTACGACCTGGCCGGCGACTTGGTCTCGGTCGTTGACCGAGTGTTTGCTGAAACCGAATTCAAATACTTGCCAGATCCGGCGCATTATCTCGATGAGTACATTGATTCGCTCGGTCGAATGGCCGCGAAGAATGAATACGATGACGACGGCCGTCTAATCGCGACGGTTACTTCGGATGGAAAACGGATAGAGTTTGATCACGATGTGGACGGACAGGTCGAAATCGTGCGGGATCTCAAGGGGCTGCCGTCCACGTACTTCTATGACGCTTTCGGCAACGTTACAAAAATCGTAAACGCGATGGGCGAAGAGACGTCATTCACGTTTGACGCCAATGGCAACATGTTGACCGAGACCAATGGAGAGAACGAAACGGTCACAATGACCTACGACAGTGCGGGCAATACGCTGTCGCGGACGGATGATCTGGGAAACATGACCAGTTATGCGTATCGGCAAAATCGGATAACAGCCGTCACAGACCCAATGGGCGGTGTCTACGCTTATCAGTACGACGCCAAGGGTAATTTGATCTCCGATACAGATGCCAACGGAAACACTCGGACCTTTGCCTACGATGCGAGCGGCAACGTAGTTTCGAGTTCCGACCGACTGGGCAATGTGACCACATTTGAATATGACGGCACGGGACACAACGTGGCTGAAATTGACGCTATGGGGCATCGAACGGAGTACACATACGATGCACTGGGAAATCGAACGTCGACAGTTCGCATCCGAACCGATGCGAACGGAATGGCTCACGCGGTGATGACCGAAACAGAATACGACGCAGAAGGCCGCCCGGTTATGGTTCGAGACGCAATGGGCAACGAATCTACATTCGCCTATCGACCAGACGGCCTTGTTGCCCAGGAAACCGATATCCGAGGTGTCACGGGCATTCATCAGTATGACGCGCAGGGGAACCGAATTCGATCGGAGTACTCAGACGGTTCGTTTGAGGCCATGTCTTACGACGCAAACGGCAATCTCCTGGAACGTCGGGATCGCAGCGGCACACTCACACGGAATGAATTTGACGACGCCAATCGCGAGAAGATGATCGTTGATCCGTATGGTCGAACAACGATGATCGAATATGACTTGGCCGGGCGACAGAAGACAATCGAATCGGCAGGAACGACCGCGCATCTGGAACACGACAGCGGCCAGGTCTTTGCCATCTCGCCAAATGGCGATTCCCCGATTATCGGGCGTCCTCGCATTTCAAGCGTTACGATCGAAGGGGGCGAATACGTTGTCGATCTCGAATACGACGCCAACGGAAACATTGTAGGTGTCAATTCTTCAGATGGGAAACAGCTAACGACCAGCTTCACCGGCACAAATTTGCCGACGAGTTTCAAGTCAGGCTCCGAAACGAATAGTAAGTTTGCCCTTGATGTGAACGGGCAGCCGATGCAGGTGACGGACCAGAACGGGGTGACATACTCCTATCAACGAGACATCGCAGGCAGAATAACCGAGGTGACCGACCCGCTGGGAAGCAGAACGAGATTTGTGTACGACGAGGTTGGCAACAAGATGTCGCAAACCGACGCAGAAAACAAAACGACTCGATGGGAATACGACGACGCTGGTCACGTCACGAAACGGACACTGCCGCTCGGACAAAACGAGACATTCGAATATAGCCAAGTTGGCGATTTGATCGGCCACACGAACTTCAACGGCCAGCGAACTGAGTACGAATACGATCTGCAGGGGCGAGTCACAAAGAAAACGTCTGTGGCGGATGGCCGCGTGTTTGAATTCGATTACGACAACGCTGGTCGAATGCTGGAAGTACGCGACAGTCGCGGAAGCACTCGGTTTGCTTACGATGATTTCAGCAGAGTTCAGCGAGTAGACAATCCCGACGGTTCATTTATCGCTTATGGATATGACGACCGAGGCAATCGAACGAGCCTGACGACGGCCAGCGGCACGGTCAACTACACGTACGATACGTTGAATCGATTGGGAACGGTCACCGACATTGACGGGGCCGTGGCAACGTATTCGTACGATGTGACTGCTAGGTCAACAACGATTGATCTGCCCAACGGCACAAGTTCCACCTATGTTCTCGATACGATGGATCGAACCGTCTCGATCGTACACCGTGACCCATCAGGCATTCCATTCGCTCAGTACGATGTCGCGTACGAAACAGCGGGAGTCAATGAACGCATTATCAACGAATTGAATGGACGGGAGGTCACGTATACCTACGATGAACTTCACAGGTTGGTCCGTGAGCAAGTCGTCGATCCAGTCAGCGACGACGAAACCACCTCCTACACCTATGACAAGGTCGGGAACCGGCTAACCAAGACTGACTCAACCGGAACAACCGCGTATAACTACGACAACAACCATCGGCTGCTGACCGCAGGGAATGCAACGTACACGTACGACAACAACGGGAACGTCACGAGCAAGACGGATGCGTCGGGGACTACAGTTTACAAGTTCAATTCAGATAATCAGTTGGTTCAAATTTCATTGCCGGATGGAACGCTGATCAGTTACGAGTACGATTACGATGGCGACCGAATCACAGAAAGTAGTGCAGGTCACCTAAAAAGCTTCGTGGTCGATAAGGAAGCGTCATTTGCTCGCGTGATTCAAGAAACGTCACGTAGCACCGTAACACGATATTTGTACGGCGACCGGCTTTTGCTAGATGAGACAAATGGGGTAAAAAGTTTTCACCATGATGATCCTCTGGGTTCAACGCGTTTGACTACGCAAGAAGATGGGTTGATCTCTAGGTCATCTTGGTACGACGCGTTTGGAAACTCGTTTGCTGACGGACTTGCATATGGATTCCTCAATGAAAACACCGATTCTCTCACAGGCCTAATATACCTTCGATCTCGTTATGCAGAATCCGAGACCGGAAGATTTGTTTCCATGGATCCGCATGACGGGGAAGCGTACGATCCACGTTCACTCAATAGCTACGTGTACGGCAATTCCGATCCGACGACATTCATTGACCCTAGTGGCGAATTTGCGATAGCACTGTTGCCAACCCTCTTGTTGGCCGACAAAATTCTGGGTTATGGCGCGATCGCAGCGGCGGGCCTCACCGCTGCTGCAGTTGCTGTAACTCCGCGTGTTAATACACACGTCGTGACTGCTACGACTTTTAATGGGGGCTTGTCTTTCGGAATGAGTTCACTTGGATCCTCAACGTCCGCAGAAAT
This sequence comes from Planctomycetota bacterium, assembly GCA_963204995.1. Taxonomy (GTDB): domain Bacteria; phylum Planctomycetota; class Planctomycetia; order Pirellulales; family Pirellulaceae. The sequence continues at coordinate 9,499 of CAUJKL010000067.1, forward strand.
TCTGTTTCCGCACTGGAGACGTCCTGGACCGCTCTATTTTAGTTCTGAAGGCTACGCAATTGGATATTCGGTTGGCGGATCGTCGGGAATCAACCTAAGCGCAAGTGTTACCGGGGGAACTGCTAGCAATGTCTTCTTTCGCGAAGACTATACGGGACTCTTTTTCGAAGGATCAATCGCAATTACCTCATTTGTCGTGGGTGACTTTGCGTATTCGCCGATTGCCCCTTATGCAACTACGGAAACTGTGGGAATACAGACGCAGTTAATCGGTCGACTCCCAATTCTTTCTATTACTTTTGCCTGGCGTTGGTATGAGTAGGGAGCGGACTTCGACGGGGTGGCCCTGCTTGGTATCCGAATGTCGAATTGTCGTGCCACTGCTTCGGAGTCCTCGGAGAAGCAGTGCTGAACTACGAGACGACGTCGCCTTTCCATTGGGAACGACCCCATCGATCGAACGTCGACGTCGTTCCCGTAAGTCCAACGTCCTCCACGCACTGTTTGCAAGCAAACAGTGGCACGACTTTTCACGACGTTGACGAATCCAAATATTTTCCACGCGGTGCCAAATATTTAGCTGCAACAACGAATTACCTGTTGTAAAATCGGAAGCGTCAGGAAAGTTTGGCGCATCCTTCCCACCGTGACTTCAAAGGAGATTTTTTAAGACGCAACTCGATGCGGTTAAAGCTGTTTCGATTACTCTTTCGAGGTTGCGTCAAATGATCACTTTATTTCTCACTGTTGTCGGTTCGGTTTCCAGTGGCGTCGGTTTGGTCATCCAAATCTGGATGTTGATCGACTACCGGAAAGCAAAGTCGAAAGCTGAGAAAATGTGATTCATTTGATATGCACCTAGAATCTGAGCGAAATGCTTAATTGAAGTGCCACGGAGGCACATATATTGAACTGGTGTAATTGCAACACCACTCCGCAC
>CAUJKL010000068.1 GCA_963204995.1 Planctomycetota bacterium
AAGGCTGCTTTCGGCTTGGCCGATCACCCGACTGCCTGGATGGGTGGCGCGAGTGAACGAACCCCTCACGGAACAGGAGCTTCAAGCCGTTCGTCAGAGCGTCCGTCGCGGGAGCCCACTTGGCGACGCCGAGTGGACCCAAGCCACCGCCTCACGCACCGGACTATCGTCAACCCTCCGCCCCCGAGGCCGACCAAGAGTGAGAGGAACCGAAAACAACGAGTCCTGACCCCTTAGATTTGTCCGCGACGCTGGGCAAGCCGGGCGGAATCATCGTCAAGAACGGTGCCATGGTTGTCTCGGACGGCTACCATGGACTGCTCGTATTCGATCAAGAACCGCCATAGTGCGCAACGCTTGAGCAGAAAGAAGCGTCTCGCCACGCAAAGGGGCTGCATCATAGACATACTAGCCGCAAATGGTAATTGGGCTCATTCGCGTTCCGTTTGAGTCTTTACGATTGTAGGACGGGAAATAAATAAACTGCGTCCCCTATCCCGTTCCCGAAGTCCTATTGATCAGCTGGAACGGAGGGCAGGTCGTCGGGATCGATGGTGTCTTGAGCGGCACGATGAATTGCTAAGACATACACCGTCTGCTCACGAATCGTGAACAGAGCCCGATACCCACGTTGATTGCCCAAGCCAACAAGCTTCTCCCGAAGATCGTACTTGAACTGTGGATTCTCGGCAGCAAACGGGTGTCGTTCGGGTAGGTCGCGGAGCGACTCCAGCTGCTTGTAAATGGCATCCCGCCAACGAATCGCTTGATCGTAAGAATGATGCTCCGCCCACCACACGGCGTTCCGTGTAATTTCGTTGTGGCCGCTTCGGTGATTTCAAGCTCGAACGTCATTGCTGAAAGCGGTCGAGAGCCTCGTCGCTTCGCCGTCGCGATTCGTCGATCGTCATGGTTCGCCCGGCTTCCATGTCTTCGATACCGCGTTGAATCGCCGCATTGACTTGCTGCTGATAAGACAGTTCGTAGAGGGACTTCTCCGTAAGTATGAAGAGACGTCCAGTCGCCGGGTCAATCGCCTCTATCTGATCGTGGCCGCTTAGCGCGTTCGACAGTGCTTTGCTGAGTTTGGCAGTCATGCTCCGATTATACCACAAGGTACCAGCACCAAGGCAAGTTCAAACTTGACGACTTCGCCGTTTAGATCAAGCCGCAAACGCAAGTTGGTTTTCGATCTGTAGGACGTTCCAAAGGGCGTTCCAAAGGAGGGCATTCTACTTTTAGGCATAAGTAGAATGTCCCCTTTGGACCCTTTGGAATTCCCCGTGTGCGTGTTGTAGCAGCGATTGCGATACACACGAACGTTGTGGCAACCGTAGTCGGTTTCGAGCGTGTCGTCCTGCGCCCACGAAAGATCGTTGCCATAGAAGTCGATCGCCACACAATGCCGCTCGACGTCTTCGACCGGAACGCCGAAGTTGGAGATGGCCAGCGCGTCGCTGAAATGACTGAGGCGGTTATAGCAGACCACATGCCCCCGACCATACACATTCACTCCGGTATGAGCGGGCGACATGTAGTCGACTTCGGGGCGTGGATACCAGGTCCGGTTGATGCCCACGATCTCGTTATCGGCAATGTACCACTCGCGTGAGTCCTCCGCTTGTGTGTTGATGCCGGAGACAACATCGTGCATGCGGCAGCGCCGAACCGTGATGCCCGCGGAGCCGGGCTTTCCCGAATAGATGGCCGTATGCGCGTTGCGGAAGGTCAAGTCCTCAAACATCAGATGATCCGTACCGGCGATACTCACGATACGTGAATTACCTCCGCTGCCATCGGCCTGAAGAATTGCCTCGCCGTCACCAGCTCCGCGAAACACGATCGGCTTGTCCGGCTCGCCGGACTTGTCGAATTGAAACGGCCCGTCATAGATGCCGGCGTGAAGAAGAATGACGTCTCCCGGTTTTGCTTTCGCATAAGCGGCCATCAGGCTCGTGCGTGAAGTGGCGTGAATCTCATCTCCTGATGGCGCTACTGGCTCACCCCGCGTTGCGACGCTAACGATCTTTGGCTCGGTGGGCGCTCCTCCATCGGGGTCATCCATTGTGAACTTGACTTCGTACTGCGTGGCCGGTTTCAGAAACAGCACGCTCCCGGCAAACAAGTTCCCGACGCGATACGGCCCGTAGTCTTGATTGATGATCTCGTGATAGATCCGCAGCATCGGCAACGCCTCCTGCCACTTGCTGTCGCCCTGTTCGCGAAAGGCCACGGTCACCGTGGCGTTCCGGTTACTATCGCCCGACACATACCAACGAAACCCGAGGTTTTCCAGAGTCGGGGGATCGATCAAGAACCGTTCGGCGTGAACGCTATCCATCTTGGCCTGTGGTTGAACGCCCTGAATCGTGTCCTTGGACCGGCCAATCAGTGACGGTTGTGCGATCACTGGGCGAGTACAAGTGATCTAACTCGCAAGCGCGAGCAGAATACAAACGGTTCTCTGAATTTGGCCGGTCTGACTCATTCGCATTTCTCCTTCTATGCTCGGACGAACACGCGGACAATCTTATCAACTTCCGCCCATCTTCAAAGACGCCGAACATCGCACGATTACCGATATCTCGCGGGTGAACGGTCGCAACTTCGATGCGACGCACTCGGACGCCACGCCACACGTGCAACAGCAAGTGCATCAGCGTCTCGCTGGGACGCGTAGTAGAGTCCTTGGCGCCAGACGGTTACCATCTGTTGGATCGAGAGTTCGAGAGAGCCGGTATCATCGTCCTCTTCACGCCATACAAAGGCGGCGGAGTTGCCGCAATCGTAAAGAAGTGAACTACAAGGAGCATTCAATGAACGGCTCTGATCTAAAGCCCCTGCTGTGTCTGATAATGGGGCCTGTCTTCGTCATGGCAGCGGTGGACGCCAGGTCGCTGGCAGACGAATTGCCGAAGCTGACGACCTTGAGCGATTCGACTCTCTTGTACACAGTGCCGGTCAAGCCGTACGCAGTGTTGCGTCGCGGGGGAATCGACGTCGTGGTGGTCAACAACGAGGCGGTCGATGACGAGGTTCTTCCGGGGCATCGCGCCGGATACAGCGGTGTCGCCTCGCTTAAAACGGCGGAGCGCCCCGAGAATCTGTTCGTTCCCAGTATTGCGGGGCTCAATTTTGAGCACATTCATGACGGTACCGTGCAGGATCGACCGGTGCTGTTCGAGCCGCGCGTAGCGCCGCTGGAGTTACGCGTCGTCGACGAACAGACAGTCGAGCTATATCAGGCACCGACGCCTCATTGGCAATTGGAAAGCTGCCAGCGCTATCGGCTGCTGGAGGACGGCATCATCGAGTTGACGCTGGAGTGTATTCCTCGCCAACGCTCCTTCAAGAACGGTTACATCGGGCTGTTCTGGGCCAACTATATTCATCGGCCGGAATCGCTTGATATCCATTTTCGCGGCCGCGCCGACGGGCTGAACGAGCCACCACGATGGATTCAAGGCAGCACTCCGCGCCACGGCGAACTGTCAACGCACATCGGGGTCGACGACGAGCGAGTCTTTGCTCACGACGCGGACTTCCCATTGACTCTGGTTTTTAATCGATCGAGATACCGCTTCGTCGAGCCGTGGTATTACGGAGTGAGTCACGGCATGGCCTATATCCAGATGTTTCGAGCGCGGGACAAGATCCGACTGTCGCAGTCGCCATCCGGAGGCGGCAACCGACATGAAAATCCGGCCTGGGACTTCCAGTATTTCATTCCCGACTACGAGGTCGGTCAGCGCTATCAGATGGTGATGCGGGCCATGTATGTTCCCTTCGAATCCGCGGAACAGATCGCTGGTCTCGCCGATCGCCATCGCCCCTGATGCCAAGGACCGTTCGATCATTTGCTGTCGCATGTGAGCGGTTCGGCGCTAACCGCCGCACCGCTCACTAGCCGCCGATTGCACCGCGGCGGAATTGGGTAGGCGTCAGGCCCAGTTCGTCGCGAAAACAGTTCTCGATGTGTCGGATATCGGTGAAGCCCGAATGCTTGGCAACATCTGCGATCGAATGTTTTGTTTGGAGCAGTAACCGCTTGGCCCGCTCGATCCGGACGCGTCGTATTTCGGCTCCCAGCGTGATGCCGATCGCATCGCGTACACGTCGTTCCAGCCAGCGGCGGCTGACCGAAACTTCCTTCAGCACGTCCGAAACATCGATGGGACGGTGGCAGTTCTCGCGGATGAAGCGAATGGCGGTGACGACATCTGGTTCGTCGATCGCGAGTACATCCGTGGAGCGGCGGGTGGCGATGCCAACCGGGGGAACCAATATCTCCGGCGTTTGGATTCGGCGTTTGCTACTCTTGCCCAATAGCGACTCAATCAATTCCGCGGCGCGCTGGCCGATAGCATCGCTGGCCAGGATGACCGACGATAACGCGGGTCGCGCCATCCGGCAGTAAAACTCGTCGTCGTCGACTCCCAGCACGGCAATGTCTTCCGGCACGCGCAGGCCAACATCGCGACAGAGCTGCAAGACCTCCACTGCCAAGCTATCGCCCATTGAAAGTACACCAGACGGATGTGGAAGCGACAAGAGCCACTCCGCCACGTCGGTATTGGAACAGCCGAGATAGCGCATCGGTGCCAAGTCGCGCGAGTCGGAGCAAAAGTTGTGGACGGCCAGCCCGTGCCCCGCCGCTTCGACGGTCGACCGCAGCGCGCATTCCCGTTCAATCGAGAATCGATAACGGCTTTGGCCCACGTATCCAAAGGACCGTAGCCCCCGTTGCAGAAAATGTCGAGCTGCCAGTTGTCCGACCACCGCATTGTCGTTGGTGACTCGGGGACCCGGAATGTCAGGCACATCGTCGGACACATCGACGGCAACGATGCCCTTGGGCAAGGCATCGTAGGACTCGCGGCTGTCGATCGCCACGACCGCCGCATCCACGTGCTTGAGTGCCTCGCGCGTGTTTCGGTCGAACACCGGATTGAGAAAGACGAAGCTCCAATGCGGACGTATCTCCGCCCAACTGACGATCGCGCGGAGAATGTCGCGGTAGTAGGCGAAGCCGTGACTTACCGCCAGACCAATGATTCGTTCGCGGGGCATGGGGGCATTCTACCGGCCGGACGCAAATTTACGCAAGAAGTGCGCAATTCTGTCTATCACCGCCGACGCGATGAAATTCCAATAACTGGAGGTTGATGTCGTTTTGTGGCGTCCGGATTATTACTTCAACGTGATAGAGGAGTGAGTGATGAACAAGAGACACTTTTACAATCAGCGTCGATTCTTTGGCCGCTTGCCACGCGGGTTTACGCTTGTCGAGCTGCTGGTGGTGATTGCCATCATCGGGATTTTGGTGGCGTTGTTGCTGCCGGCGGTCCAGGCGGCCCGCGAGGCTGCGCGCCGAATGCAGTGCTCCAATAACCTCAAACAAATCGGCTTGGCCTTCCACAACTACCACGACACCTATAACCAGATACCGCCCGGCAGGGTCTACACCTTTAATTATGGGCCAGCCATCTCTTGGCACGCCAGAATTCTCCCTTACATGGAACAGAGCCCACTTTACGACCAGATTGATTGGTACAAGTATGACCTGCTGACGAACCGCCAGTCCGTCTCGAACAAAGTGGTCCCCAGTTATCTGTGCCCGTCGGATGGTGGGCTAGGTCTCGCGCTTTGGAAAGATCCAACGGGTAAGCAGTTGCAAGGCAACATGCCCGACATATCCCGCGGACACACGAACTACGTAGGCAGCATTGGTGAATACTGGTATTTCGGGATGTTAGACGCCGACGCCGCCTATGTGACCGGCCCGATCCTGACGGTTGGAACTCCCACCGCGAAGACACCTGGCCGAGGCTTTAACGCGGTGCTAGACGGCCTATCCAACAGTCTAGCCGTCTCCGAAACTATTATCGGTTTCCCGTATCTTAATGCGAGACCGTGGAGTCAGGTGTGGCCGCCGCAACCGGCCAGCCAGAATCTCGCCAACTACCCCTGCTCGGGGGCCGCTGTGTGGTCACCCGGCGCAGCCTCCTATTGGGCGACAGGCAGCTCATGGTTTGACGGTTATGCGTCAAATCACGGCACCTTCACCACGTGGCTGGCACCGAATTCGTTCCTGCCGGACTGTGGCGGATCTCCTTCCTGGTCAGCGGCTTTGTTTGGCGCACGCAGCCGCCATCCAGGTGGTGTGAACCTGGCCATGCTTGACGGGTCCACACACTTCGCGAGCGAAACGATTGATTTGGCGGTGTGGGCTCACCTGGGCAACGTTGGCGACGGAAACGTTGCTTCGTTACCACAATAGTTTGCCGACTACTTGGGATGGAGGACGTTGGCGGGATGAAACGTAAGTGTAACATCGATTAATTGGAGGAAATGATATGAGAAAAGTTCACTTCGTAGCGGTGCTTATTTCTGCACTCGGTCTTTCTGTTGGCCTTGTCGGCTGTGGCCCGTCGGAGACCCCGACAGGTGCGGTAGTGACTGACTATCCTGGAGCAGGATCGGAGCCAGGCGCGCCAGGCACCCAGCCTGAGGTGGCACCTCGGGGAAAAGGCCCACGAACGCCCTAGACATTGAACTCCAGGGAAACGACTGGCCGGAAGCGTCGTCGCTTCCCAGCGAGGCAAGCGTTCGACAGGCAAGGCCAATCCGACCGCGAGCGCGCGCCTGTGGATCTAAGTGGAGCCACAGCGCCGCTGGCCGTCGCCTGGTTGAATTGCACAACGAGAGAATCTCAAATGGCCAAGGTGGTGACTGGCGATGCAAAGCGCGAATTCACCGCACCGTTCTCGAGCCATGCCGTGCTGTATTTGCGGAAGACCACCTGACAACATGACATGCCTGATGACGCGGATTACCATGTTTGGATTGAGCCATCGTCTGTCTGGGATCGGTACGGTCGCTGCCTTGCTGCTGGGCGCATC
>CAUJKL010000069.1 GCA_963204995.1 Planctomycetota bacterium
GCGTCTGCATGTCCGCACAAGTTGCCTGGGGCAATTCGGACAATCGCTCGCAGATGCGACGCTTACGATAATCATTCAGCGGCTGCGTCACGAGCATCGGTATGCCGGACAGATTCTTCTCTTCGTTGGCGGTCGCCAAGAAGCCTTCCGGCGGATCGTAGATGCTCGGAAGGATCTCGCTCGCCAGCCAGCCTTGCCAATGATTCGCTTCGTCCCAGGCTGGGATCGGCGTGAGGCCGACCTGTCCAGCACCCCGCTTCGGAAAACGTCCGCAGCATTGCAGCCCGATGTGGCCATCGCGATCCGCGAAGACCCAACAGAGTGTCGGTTGAGTGCAGTCGCGTGCAACTTGCATCGCTGCTTTCGCATTCTTGGACGCAATCACTTCGAGCCAGGTTGAAATCGCCGGGCCGTTACCCTCGTGCATTCCGCTCCAAGCGATCGCCAGATGCAGCCCCTCTTCGCGTTCGTCGAGGATACCATCGATAATGCCTTGCGGGCTCTGGTAGACGTTCAGTGTCGTACCTTGCGTTCCCTTGCGTAAGATGTTTTCCTCACGAAGCGTGAAATCGTGCCAGTTGTCGCCACGCCGATATTGCCAGCCCGTCGCGCCGCCAGATCGGCAATCCTCGACAAAGTAATCGACGGTGTCGCCCTTCATATAAGTCACGCCCCACGCCAGTTGCTCGGTTCTCGCCACGGCAAACATCGGACAGCCAGGCAACGACGCACCCATGACATACTGGCTGCCCCATTCGAGTACTGCTTCGTACCAGATGGCTGGCAAGCGGTTGATTTCGAGATGCGGATCCGCGGCCAGTAGCGCGTGGCCGGTGGCACTCCGCTGCGGACTCACCGCCCAGGCGTTACTTCCTGCCAGGCGCGGGAGGCCGGTAATCATTTCGAGTGCTTCATCCGACAGTTGATTCGCCATTTTGATGTTGCGAATCATCGCAAAGTCCACATTATCCAGCCGCGGCGCGAACAACTCGCGTAAGGCTTCATCATTCACGCCGGCATGGATCAGTTCGATCAGCAGTCGTTCATTCTGCATCTGGCCGACGGCCAATCCTCCGAAGCTAAGCAGTTTGCCAACGAGCAGGACGGATTGCTGATTCCAAGGCCGCGGCTGAAAGCCAGTCGCTCGCATCGGTAGCGAGCGACCCGAGCCCTCGAGTCCGTCATTGACTCCTTCGCAGTAGGCAGTGAGCTGGGCGAAAGTTCGATCTTCGAGCCGCCGGACTTCTGTCTCCAGATCGAGATGCAAGCCAATTTTCCGAAAAAAGCAATCGGTTTCCAATAACTCAGGCGTATCCGAGATCTCTTCTGCCGCGCGACCACTCGCCACGCTTCGAGAAAACAGCAGTTGTGTCGGGCGATCGGTGGCGTGCATATAGCCGAGCCCAAACAGAGCGTCTAACCACGTCGCCGCTCGTACGTGCGGCACGCCATTCTCGTCTCGTGCCACTTCAAAGCGGCGGCGTGTTTTGGGCAGCGGGATTTGCTTCATCGACTCAACGCATCGTGAAAGGATCGTGACTAGAAATTCTAGCACGTTCGCTCGAATTTGGTCCCTGTCACAGCGCCCGAAGAGTGTGGAAAGCAAATCAGCCGCCAGGCGATAGCCTCAGAACTCTGATCCAAGAACCGAAAACTCTGGGATTCAGCGGATTCTCGATGAGGTAGTGGGAAGATAGAGTGATATTAAAATTCAATTCGTGGTTGTCCTGAATTCGTGGGGCCAGGCGATGTGCTCCCACGAATCCAGGACAACCACGAATTATGGTTCACCGTATTTCTGCCGGATCAGAAGTTCTGAGCCTGCGGTTCTCACAGAATTGGCGAGAACCGCAGGCTGTCGCCTGGCGGCTAATGAGTAATCCGCAGAGAACCTCACGCTATCGCGTGGCGACCGATGAGTAGCCCCAAGCAACTGCTAACCGCCGCCGGCTTGTCGCGGAGGGGCAAATTTGATTTTTTCGACCAGCTTGACGACATTGCCGGTGCCGTCAATGTATCCGGACACTGCGGTGATCGCTTGGATTACGTGTTCATACCGCAAGCCATAGTCGCAATCCAGTTCGACTTCCGCCGTTTCCTGAATGCTGCCGGGCCCGCGATCATCCCCGACGACGCCGATGATTTGGAGCCGCAGTTCGTCCATCGTGCCGATGCTCTTGTCGTTCAAAGACATGCCGGCCAAAAGTCCACCTCCAGCAGCTCGCAGGCGAATCTTCATGGGTGGCAGTTGCAAATCGTCTGGCGCGCCCGCAGCGGGTGCCGCGAGTGGCATTTTGATATTGAAGTCGCCTTCTTGCGAAACGACTTTGAACGTCATGATGAAGAAGACCAGCAGCTGGAACACGATGTCAATCATCGGCGTCATCTGCAATTCGATCTTTTCCTCACTACCACCTTTGTTGTGTCGTACTTTCATAGTTTCATCAAACCCAGTTCGCCGCACTAGCGACGCCGTTAGTTGTTTCCGACGTCTTCCTTGGCACGAAGTGCAAATTTTTCAAAGTCGTTCTCTTGGCACTTTTGGATGAGCTCTTGAACTCGCCCGGTTTGTGCGTCCTTGTGTGCCCGGATTATGACCGTCGCTTCGTTAGCACCTTTACCTTGACTGGCGAGCACTTGCTTCTCTTTGACCAGGAACGGGCTGAGCGCCGCAATCGGGATTTCCGAGGCACCGATGATGGCCGTGCCTTCGGTGGTCAAGTGAATCGTAATCGGAAACTCCAGCGGCCCTTCCGGCGGTTTCGCCAACTGGCTATCGGGCAACTGAATCTTTTCGTTTTGCTCGGCCTGCGAAAAGTTGATCAGCACCATAAAGAAGGCGATCAACTGAAACGTCATATCGATCATCGGCGTCAGATCCCCTTCGAGGATCCCGCTCGCTTTTTTCTTGGCTACACGCATGATGGACCTCTTCACGGTCGACGGCCCTCCGAGGCCGTCGCTTGTTCGCTTCGACGGGCTCGGAGGCCCGTCGTACCAAAAGACTACTCCTGCTCGGGCTTCTCGAATCGGCTCATTAAGCCTTCACTCAAGATGCCGACCTCTAACACCAGACGTGCGATGCGGTTTTTGAGGATGTTGTAGGCCGCCAAGGCCGGAATCGCGATCGCCAAACCGACCAGCGTTGTGAGCAACGCCGTCGAAATACCCATCGCGAGGTCTGACGCTTTCGGCGTTGAACCTGCGATCGCGATCACACTGAATGCTCGAATCATACCGTCGACCGTCCCGAACAAACCAACCATGGGGCTGAGCGTCCCGATCAACGCCATGTAGCTCAGCCGATGATCGAGCTTCATGTTTTCTTCTTCGCCGACTTCCTGCATCGCTTCGATTGCTTGCGGATAGCCAGCGGACAGTTTGGCGAGGCCGGCGGAGAGAACCTGGCCAAGAAACGATTCGTCAGACTTAGCCAACTCGTACGCTTCTTGGTATTGCTTCTCGTTCAAATGGGCTTCAAAGCCTTCCACCAAGCTGACCGGGCAGACATTTTCCCGACGAGCCGACAGCAAGTTCATCACGAACAGCGCGACGAACGTGAAGGACAGGCTGAGGAAGACCACCAGGTACAGCGGTCCCAGCGACGAATACAGCCACTGCAACGCATTCTGTTCTTTGGGAGGCTCGTCGGCTGCCGCGCCAGGTGCGGCAGGTGCCGCAGCAGCTGGAGCCGCTGGAGCCGCTTCGTCTTGAGCGACGGCAGTCTGAGTGAAGATATTCGCCGACTGAAACGCCCCATCGAGAATGAGCAGGCCGATCACAGCCACTAGCGTTCCAAATAGCACAGCACGATGACGCATTTTCGCCTCCAAGATCCAAATCTCTAAAAAACTGTTCCCGTAAATTCACTCTCGCCGATCGTCGGCAAGTTCATATTCTAGTTCAGCTGTATTCTAATCACACGTGGTCCAGACCGTAAATGATGCAATTCAGACAACCGGCTCGGTTACTGAGTCTTTGCCCACGAACTCCCCGAATACCGGTCGGTGAGCAGGTTGCGGGCACTGTCCGCTCGATCTTGCTTTTTGAGAGACAGCCAGAGTTTGCTCAGATTGTAGAGTGCCTCGGCATGAACCTCTGGATTTGCATAGAACAACACATCCACATGCAAGTATGCCATTAGTGCGTCCTTGGGCTTTCCCAACTTCAAATAACAGGCACCGAGCGCATTGTAAGTTCGGCCAAACAGCTCTGAATTATCTTCCGGACTGTTCTTCGTAATGATCTCTTCGGCGATCTTGATACCTTCTGCCGGCGAACCGGTTCCCGCCAGACAGGCCGCTTTGCCCGCTTGGGCCAACAATTTCTGTTGGATCGCTCCGGGCGTATCGACTCCGGTGCCGATCACAGCATCGAATTCCTTTAACGCACCCGCGAAATCACCCTTTCTCATGAGCGCCCGAGCCTTAAGCACCGCACCTCGCATCTTGTAGTCGGGCCAAGGAGCTTTGTCGGCCAACGCTCCATAATACTTGGCCGCACCGTCGTAGCTTTCCAGTGACACGGCCAGATCGCCCAGTAACTCGGCGGCTTCAAAAAAGTGATAGCTCTGCGGATTCGCTCCAACAAACGCCAACATCGCCTTGGCGGCGGCAGCCTTATCGCCGCCACCAGTCAACGCGAGTTTGCCTTGGCAATAGGCCAGGTAATACTCCAAATCGGCCTTGGTCAGCGGCCGCTTGATCTCCGCCGCGTTGACTTTGCGAAGGTCATCGTAGCCTGCTTCGATTTGTCCGCTCAGTATGTTGTCGCGACCCCGACGCAATTCCGGTGGATCGTCGGCGAGAGTAATACGCCGGACTTCGTTGACGGGAATTAAGCGTTGCGATCCCGAAACTTCAATCGCGATGTCGGTCGGAGACGATGCGTCCGTGATGACACCGTTCGTCGGCGAACCGCGAAATCCGTAGACTTGATCAAACTGGGCCGCAGCCGGGCTAGTTAAGCCAGCCACGACGACGATACAGCATGCGGGTAGCCACTTACCGGTTCTCATCAGCAACTCCTTCGAGTCTTGTTGTTCTTACTAGTAGGGTGGGCTGTGCCCACCAGGTCGGTCAGAATCGTAGGCCGGAACAAACATAGCAGTTACGGCAAACCCACGAAACAATTACGGAACTGCGAAGCATTTTACGGCCAACCACATTAAAGGGCAGACAGTCCGACCGCTGGCTCGCCTAGTCCATTCTGAATCTTCTTCAGCAAGTTGTCATACTTGGGCTTCCATTGCTCGTCACCGAGGTCGGGATACAGTTTGCTCGTGATCGAGATGTCCTGCTTAGCGGCGCTCAACATCTTGGCTTTCTCACCGCCACTCAGCCGCATCGCATGGTCGTAGCGGCATTGGGCGAGATGCAATCGAGACTCATAAAACGTATCTTTGAACTTTGCGTTGCCTGCCGTCTTTTGCGAAATTCCGCCCCAGCCCCAGATGACTGACTTGGGATCGCCGGGTTTGCGAATTCCCGAAATGGCCTCCTTGTATTTTTCTTCCTGCCCCGGTTGCTTCGCCCATAACTCGAGCAGCTTTGCGGCTTCGACTTGCACGTTCAGCGCGTTGGCGTTCGCTCCGAGAACTTCTTCGAACGTACTAATCGCCTTGTCAAAGTCCCGCATCTCGCCCTGCACACTGGCCATCCGCAACTGAACTTGAACTTTCATGTTCGGATCAAGGGCGACCTTATCGATAATGTTCTGAAACGCATCCAAAGACGCCTGATAGTACTTCTTCGCGCCTTCATTCAGCGTCTCGCCTTCATCCAAGCTCTTGCCCAGCTTCGAGAACGATTCGGCAACCCAATTCAAAACGCTCAACTCGGTGGCCCCTTCGTTCAACTGACGCAAGAAGGTTTCGAAGCCTTGCGACAATGCGAGCTTGACTTCGGGGGTCGCCGACTCAAGCTGTTTCTCCAAATCTTGAGCCAGATTGACATAGACCGAAACAAGGCGTTTCTCGCCCTCGGCGGTGCCACCGATAACGGCCTTCATGGTGTCCATCACGCCTTTGGCCTTCTCGATCGCGCCGCCTGCGTCCGCACCGCTCAGCGAGGAAATGTAGGCTCGCAACGCTGTTTTATAGACCTCTTCGACGACCGCCGGATCGGTGGCGGATGGATCTTTCTTGTTGACCAACACCAGCGGCCCCTGTGTTTCGTTCTCTAACACTTCGATGGCCGTGGTAGCTTGCTGCGATTCGAGTTGAGCCTGAGCAAGCGAGAGCAGGGCGGTAACCGTCGTTCGACTGCTTGGCGTATTTGCCTGGAGACGGCCATAGCCAGCCGAGAGGATCTCGACTGCTTTGGTCTTCAGCTGATTCAACGCTTCGCGCTTCGCCCCCATGTCCACTTCTGCCGGAGGTCCGTCCGCCTCCCATTGTTGTAGTTGCTGCGACTCACGCAGGTAGGTTCCCCAGATCGCCATTCCCGTCTTGAGTTCCGATTCGCCTCGCTTGGGAGAATTCTCCGGAATGCGATTGAGAAACTGTACGGCTCGGTCGAGTTCACCGGCATTGATCATGAACGGTACGAGTGTGTTCAACGCCTCTTCCGCCTCGGGCTGGTCGGACCATTTGTCGGCCACGTATTCGGCGATCGAGACAATGTGTGCCACATCGAATTCGACAAGCCGTCCGGCGAATTCATCATAAGTCACTTTCTCGTCCGCATTTTTGTCGGCACCTGAAGCAACATCTGGCAGCGAGGCCAGCTCTTCGCCCGTGAGCGAACCATTTCCATCTTTGTCGAGCTCTTTGAACAAATCTCCTGCAGTTTGATTGGTCTCGCCATAGATCTGGATATAGCAGGCCATCGCGATCTTGGCACATTGGCGAGCACCGGCACTATCGGGATAACGCCGCGCAACAAACTCGCCCATGACTGCGGCTTTGTAATAATCCTGTTCGAGATAGTACAGGTAACACAGGAAGTAGCGCACGATGTTCACGTCATCGATCGACGTTTCGTTATTCGCCAGACGCAAGGCAAGTTGGTAGTACGTCATGGCGTCGCTGCGCGCCGTGGCCAGCGTAGTTTTCGCCTCGTCAAGCTGCTTCTCCAGGTCAGCTTTGACTGCCTCGTCCTTTTCCTTCGCAATTCGGGAGGGAACCTGCGAGACGACGAGCGTGGCGGTTTGAATGGAGTCGAGTGCTTCCTTGCCGGCGGTTTTTGCCTCGTCAAAGGTGTGCGGATCGGCCTTCTCCCCCGTACGATCCGGGCCGCCTAGTGCCGCCACCAGTTGTCTGGCCTCTTCCTGAAATTCGCTGCTCTTGCTGGCGACGAAATTCGCCTGTCTCTTTCCTTCGGAAAGAGCGTTGCTGATCCCGCGGGTGTCACTTTTCTCGGCCGCATCCGCTTGCATCTTATACGCCTTGGCGAGACTCAAACGAATCGCCAGCCAATCGGAGTCGCGGTCGTCGGTCGGGCGAGACTTCTTCACCCAGTCAGAGCCACGTTTGACGGCTTCGACGTACTTCTTCTCGGAGGGATGCAGCCAGCCATCCATAGCGAGGCGAAGCGTCTTTGTCTTGAGCGTGCGAAAAGCCTCGGGCTCATCCGGCTGGTCGAGCAATTCACTGTAATACCCTAAGGCGTCTTGCAGCTTGCCAAGCCGTTGGTTCGCGCGTCCCTGGTACAAGCGGGCGTACAAACCCGCCAAGCGTGTTCGATACTTTTTGTAGATCTCGTCATATTGCGATGCGGCTTCGGTCAGGAACTTCTTGAATTCCTCCGAGCCTTCATCCACCGTATCGGCCATCTCTTCGCGAATCGCCGCGGCGGTCAACTGTGTCTGCAAGTAATCTGCGCGCAACTGATTCCGGCGATCGGCCATGGCGGCCTGGCGTTTATCCTGGAGATCCAAGACTTTTGGAATCCGATCGAGCTGCACTCGCACGGTTTCTTCCATGTCTTTGAAGACCTTGTACGCCTCTTCGTAGAGCGCGTTGGCTTCCTTCAGAAGCTTCGCCTTGTCACTTTTCTTAGATCCCTCGACCTTCATCCGGGCGCGCTCGACGATCAGGTTGCCGAGTTGATTGCGAGCCGAATTTGCCAGGGCATGCTGAGCCGTACGCGGGCTTTCGGTAAAGTCCTTGAGCAGTTTCTGGGCATCGTCGAGAGTTTTCTCGCGGATCGCCTGGTCGCGGTGGGCTCGCGAGCCTTCGATCAACGTCACGCCCATCTCGAACGTGATGA
>CAUJKL010000070.1 GCA_963204995.1 Planctomycetota bacterium
AACTCAACGGCGAGACGGTGGCAGGATTCGCCGATGGCATTCGGTGCGATGCCGATGGCAACATCTGGGCCGGTGCGGGCTGGGTGGGCGACGGGTATGACGGCGTCCATATCTTCGCTCCCGACGGAACTCGCATTGGCCAGATCTACTTGCCGGAAATCTGCGGCAATCTATGTTTTGGCGGCACCAAACGGAATCGTCTGTTCATGGCCGGCAGCCAATCGCTGTACGCCGTGTACGTCGAAATCACCGGAGCGCATATCACCTAGACCAATTTGGATACCGCTGGACGATCCGCTCACGTTGTTCCTGACGTGGACGACGTATGGATCCGTGATAGAATCCAAGTGGAGGAGTGAAGTATGGTACTTACCGACAAACAACGGGAAGCAGTTAATCGTGGTGAAGCGGTCACTGTGAAAGTGGACAACACCGAGTGCGTGGTGCTTCGCAAGGACGTCTATCAAACAATGCGGCAACCCGTCTACGACGATAGCGACTGGACAGACGAAGAGATGGAGCGATTGGCTTCGCAGATGTTCGATGGCATGGACAAGCCGGAAACGATCCGCCCATAAAACGTGGAGACGTGATTCTTTGCAAGTTCCCGCACGCCGCTGCCACATTATCGAAGATCCGCCCGGCGTTGGTGGAACAAAGCGATTACTACAATCAGCGGATCGCAAATCTGCTTGTCGCGGGCGTGACGGGCAATCTGGCGAACGTCAACGATTCCGCGGACTTGCTGATCGACATCACGACGTCTGCGGGACAGCAGTCTGGGCTCCAGTGTGACTCACTTGCATCGTGCATCAATCTCGCGGTCATTCCGCCGCGAAACGTTGACCGAAAAACGGGCGAGTTGCCAGACGACATGATGCAGCAAATTGATCAGTGCCTGAAAGCGGCAATGGGAATCTCGTAAGATTCATCAGTGACCTCTCCCGCCAGCTCGCGTCGGCAGCCTCCTCAGGCGGCAGCGGCCCGGTTTCTCCACTCACCCCGGCGCGTCTCCCGGCAATCACGAGCCATACGTCGTCCCAGTCAGGAACAACGCCAGCGGATCGTCCAGCGGTATACTGCCGGGATCTTTCGCCATCGTCGCGATTCGCCGGGGAGTTCATGGGACAGACGCAAGAGCGCCAGCAGCATCCGTCATCCAGAGGATTCTGGTATCATAGGTGTGTGACGAGTTTGCAATGCGCGGGACGGTTCGATGAAAACCACCGAAGTTTTTTCGATTGACGGGCGGCAAGCTGTGCGATTGCCGGACGAATTCCGCTTCACCGAGGCGACGGTTTCAGTCCGCAAGGAGGGCGAAGCCGTCATTCTGGAGCCGGTCAAATCCAACACCTGGCCCGCCGGTTTTTTTGAAGCCATCCGCATCGACGATTCCCATTGCATTGAAATCTGAAGTGCAAGCGAAGGATTTGCTGGTGAGAATACGGGTTGGCCTTGAGTTACAAGCCAAGAGTATGCCGAAGAGCATCATCAACCCCTCGCATATCCGAACTCGCTCCGATCACCCGGTCAATCTCGTTTTCGATGACGGTCGCCAGGTTGTCGGTCATGATGACGGAATCTGTGTGCAGACCCATCTGCTGGCCTTCCGTTGACGTTTGAAGGACCGTCACCCGGCTGGGATGGCGGGCGCGGGCCATGTTGCTGCTGATCATCGCCACGATGATTTGGGGCAAGCCGGTTTGCAGGTCGTCTGCCTGCACGACCAAAACCGGACGACGCTTGGCCGTGTGCAGATTGGAATCCGGAAACAAAACCAGCACCACATCGCCACGGCTATACGGCATCGTACACGTCCATGTCGGGGCGGTCCCAATCGTCGGCGAATGCAGTTAACCTGTGTCGCAGATCGGCAGCTTGTTGCTCGTCGATTCCTCGTTCGCCCAGATCCACGGATGCCGGCGTGAGAAACGTAACGATCACACGGCCGGTGGCATTGGTGGGAGCCGGTTCCAGCAACTCGACCTTTCCGTCGCGATAAACGCCTTCGACAGACTTCAGCATGAATTCATTCTCCCATCTTCATGTTCGCCGAACCTCGTTCGTGCGGACTTGATCCAACGCCTTCATCATAATCGTCCCGCAACGCCGCAGTAAGACCTTCGCTTTCACCGCGCTGTGCGTCTGGCTCGGGGCAGCGGCCCGGTTTCTCCACCCAGCCCCGAAGCGTCGCCGGGCAACCACGAGCCATACGTCGTCCACGTCAGGTTAATAGAATTCCCACCGGCCAGCGGGCTCGCTGGGCAGGCGGAACAGAGTTTCCTGAATTCATCGTCGATCGTCGGCTGTCTTGTGACTCTCTCATTCGAGTCGGCTGGGTGTTCCGGTCGGTCATCGAGTCCAGAGCGACGGGGGAGTTTCCGCCGCTCGCAAATGGAAGGAGGTGCCGTGATGGCATCTACATGGTCCCGCGCGATTGCCACGGCGAAGTTGTTCCTCACCGTGGCAAGTTCGGCCTGGGCGTCCGAGTACGAGGCGGTCGATTATGTCCGCCGCGTCCGGAGTTATCAGGATCGCCAACAGCTTGAGGAACGATTGCGAAGAGAAGGGGATACGGATGCAGCTGCTTGGGTTTCTCGGAACTCCTAGCAGCACATCTTCCAGCAGGCGTGCCTCGGACTTTTTCGAGGCGCGACTTTTTTATGAAAACAGCAGCTCGCGGAAGCGGCCCGGTTTCTCCACTCACCCCGCTCGTCGCCGGGCAACCACGAGCCATACGTCGTCCACGCCAGCAGTAATCGGCAGCGATTACAGTTCAATGTCATCGAGCACTAAGACTCGGATTTCTGTAACACGACGGAGTGCTGTGTCGTTAGTCAGGAACGCTTGGCAATCGTTCTTCAAGGCCGCAGCGATTTGCAGCGCGTCGGGGGTGCGCAGGTTGTAACGCGCTCGCAGATCGCTGGCGGTCGTGGCAATCGCTGCACCGATCGAGACAGTGGCGAAATGCTGGCTGTGCAGCAGCAAGTCGGTGTAATCTTGTGCGACTTGTTGGTCGCCGTGGCGAAGTGGTTGGACGAGGACTTCGGTGAGTGTGATCACGGAGCAAAGACCTTCGAGCACTCCGATTGAAATCCGCCGAAAGATCTCCGAAATCAGCGCGTCATACTGTGGATTGACTTCGATGAAGTAGATCACGGGCGCGGTGTCCACTCCTAATCGTTGCACTCCCTGAAGCGCGTCGTCCAACTTGGTCATTGCCGCTGATCCCACTCACTACGCAACTCGTCCACGTACGTCGCGCCATCCACCCCGCGCCATAGATCCGCGCCACTCCCGCGCAGTTCCATAATGCTCCGTGGCGGGGGTTGTCCCCCTTCATCTTGTGACGCAGGCGGCAAGAACGTAACGATCACGCGGCCGGTGGAATTGGTGGGAGCCGGTTCCAGCAATTCGACCTTCCCGTCGCGATAAACACCTTCGACAGACTTCAGCATGAATTCATTCTCCCATCTTCATGTTCGCCGAACCTCGTTCGTGCGGACTTGATCCAACGCCTTCATCATAATCGTCCCGCAACGCCGCAGTAAGACCTTCACTTTCACTGCCGTGTGCGTCCGGCTCGCGGCAGCGACCCGGTTTCTCCACCCAGCCCCGAAGCGTCGCCGGGCAACCACGAGCCATACGTCGTCCACGTCAGGAAAAACGCGAGCGGATCGTCCCTCGGTATGGTGCCGGGATCTTTCCCCATCGTCGCACCTCGTCGGTGATTGCATGGAAGCCTGAAACGCAAGCAAACGAAAACTGTTGAAGGAAGTCAAGGGACCGTCGTCGCTTGCGGATGAGCCTAGCCATTCCCTTCTGATTCAAACTTTCAGCTTTCATTTTGCAGGCATGGATTGCTATGCTCGCCACGCGGTGGCGATTCCGCAACCTCCGTCACCCGGACAGAGCCAGGAATGCTCGACGGACGCCAATTCGTCAACCTCCCTCATCCTGGATATTGGATGTGCCTGAGGAGCAATGTCGTCTTTGGAAAAACGATACATTGATGCATCCCAGTTCAGAATCCCTCCGAAATCTGACAGTCGCCAAAATGGGATCCAGGGTTTGATCTGTGTTTCACCCGAGAGCGCCCGAAGCATTTCGGTGATGGGTGGGCCATCGGGCGAAGTGGCAAGTGGGGCTATGGCTGAGGTTCCTGCCTGGAGTTCGCCGAGCGGTCGGTCGATCGAAGGCTTCTTACTCACAGCCGTCATCCGTTCGCGAAGCAATCGACAAGCGTCTTGGAAATCGCTCGTCAATCCGTCGATGCGTTGCCATTGGTCAGTGGCCACGTAAGAGATCTCACTACTCCACAGTTTCCGCAGCGCGGTGACACCTTCGGAGAGATCGTCAAGCACTTCGGCGAGCACGAGCAAAGAGATTCCCTGCATGTACGGGACTGCTGCGGTTGTAACATCGACGGTCCTCACCCCGACTGGCTTGCCAGTTGCATTCGGTTGAGCGATTCTGGCAGCGTTGACCACGCCTCGAAAAAGACCGCCGGTCAGCAGGTCATCGCTCCACCCGACATCCAACTGGCTCGCGCCAACTAATGGCGCTGGGATCACCGTAAGACGCCCTCGCTCGATGAGACGGAGCGCTTCCGTCGCCAAGAACGCACATACGTCGGCAGGCATGGGATTGGCCCAACCCATCGCCACGTTCCATTCCATATCTCCGTTATCATGACAGGAGTCCGCGGTTGAAACGTATCCGTGACCGCCGAATGTCCCCGGCGGTCCTTGGTCCATATGTCGTGGTACTATCAAGAGACAGTTGGAGTGGATCTTGCCTTTCCACTTGATGATCACGGTGTCGAATAGTGGGCAGAAGACCCGAGCCCAATGTCGGATTTCGTCGATTGTTCTGGCGTCTACAGCAATCGCCTGCGTGGGACGAGCGCGAACTGCGGACACGATGCGCATGAATGCTCCTTTCCCCCAGAAATCGAAGAGCTCCGAAGCTGGCCAGGAAGATTCTTCCTCGCGCCACGCGTTCCAGGCCTCGACGAGCGGCCGGTGAATCTCAGCAATTGCAACACACAGCGATTCGTGCTGTGCTTGCTGGCCGACTTGGACTGCTTCGTCGGAGGAAAGCCAATCAAAGGTGGGAAAGACGTGATTCGCAAGATAGCGGTCGAATTCACGAATATGCTCCATGCGCTCCGGCGACAGGTCCGATAGCTTTAGCAACTCATCGGTGATGATCCGTGCTGTGCCGATGTCGCCGAGTCGCACCAAAAGCTCCGCCTCATGGAGGCGCAAGAATGCTGAACGATCCGGCTCGCGTTTTCGTCGTTCAAGGGCGTCTGATGCTCGGCGGACTTCGACGAGAGCCGTTCGGTAATTGCCGAGCCGATCTAAGATGGTCGCCTTTCGCTGGGCAATTTCAGCAGCGAGGAGGTCGACTTCACCATCCACTGCGCCGGAACTCTTATCAAAGAGTCTCTCGGCTTCTTCAAACCCCG
The DNA here is from genome assembly GCA_963204995.1 of Planctomycetota bacterium. Taxonomy (GTDB): domain Bacteria; phylum Planctomycetota; class Planctomycetia; order Pirellulales; family Pirellulaceae. Next base: position 5,474 of record CAUJKL010000070.1, read on the forward strand.
TGAGGGACGAATGCAACAGTGCCAATTGTCGGGTTCTATCGGATCGTTCCGAAATCTGCAGGAGAATTCGCGCCTTCGTGAACTCAAACCCGCAGCGGAAAGACAGGCGAGCCGCTGGTGACTCGAAGTCAGTGCGACTGTTTAATGCATTAGCAGCACGCTGCAGCCACGTTTCCGCCTCATCGTCATTCTTCAGATCAACCTCCACTTCGGCCAACTGAGCGGAGAATGCGAGCAGTCGGCGCGAGTCCCTCGTTGGCTCAACAAGGTCGTGGCCGAATTGAAGCACATCTCGTGCTGCTTCGAGCCACTCACGCCTTTCTGTCCTCCAGCCTGCCCGGCGAAAAGCCTCAGCGGTCGCCAGCAAGATTTCGCCAGCACGCGAAATTGGCAGTTCATTGTTCAGTGTGGCATTCTCGACGCACTCCAGATACTGCGTCACGGAACCGCGCTCAAACAGCCCCGAGTCGGCTGCCGAAAGAAGCCAGTTAGCGCGGAGAACGACCTGATCGTCGACGTCGAGGCGACCACTGAGCTCTTCAAGTTCCGCAGCAGCCGTCAAAAGCTCTGTCGTGCGACCAAGCCGGGATAGCGCGATTAATAGACCCGAGAGTGCGTCGACCTTCGCATGAACATCCGCGTCGTCTCGACTCAAGATCTGGCGACTAATCGTAATTGTGCCATCGTGCTCTCGCAGCAGCCGCGACAGCCATAGGTTGATAACCAAGTGATGCCAAGTATCCGTACCCAGCCGGACCTTGAATTCGTGCTGAATGCGTCTAAGTCGGTCGATCGCGCTGCCTTCGTCACCGGCTGCCCCAGATGCCACCACGATAGCTGTCAGTCGGATCAAATAACGCCGCTCGAGGTTCTCATCTTTAAGCCGCCGAGCAATGGACACGGCCTTTCTAGCGATCTCGTAGGCCCCTTCGTGCTCGCCACGATTACTGAGTTCGCACGACTCCTTCATCAACTCGCTGTGAGACTCGACCGTCATGGCAGCCATACGTTCGACGGTCGATCCGATTACTTCGACCTTGGCATCGACTTCGGTTCCAATTTGCATGACACGAGCGAGTCCCGCAGTTTGTTCCACTCGGACGACGTCGACCTTCGTTTCAACTCGATCAAGGCCACCGCGAATCTGCTCGGCGGCATCAGACGTGACCATCGGCGACTTCAACGCATCGAGAACCTCCGCAAAACTGCCGTAACGCTCGGTCCGGTCGCGTTTCAGGCATTTCAGGATGATATGGTCGATGTACTCGGCGATATCGCTGCGCTGGGCTCTGGTTGAGTCGGCGTCGGAGTTCAGAATCTGGTCACGCAATTCATCCAGCGTGTTCGCCGAAAACGGTGGGCGGCCGATGAGCAATTCGTAGAAAATGGTGCCCCAGGCCCAGATATCGGTTTGTGCATTGGCGTAATTGGCGTCGGTGCCTTGATTCCATTGCTCGGGTGCCATGTATTGCGGCGTGCCTGAAAGCGGGTTTCCGAAGACCGTTTGATCGGCACGCGGCGTCGCGAGGCCAAAATCGGTCAGCCACACGTTCCCCTGCTGGTCCAGCAGGATGTTCGCGGGCTTCAAGTCCTTGTGGATAATGTTTCCTTTACCATCCGGCGGCGGTGCCGGAGTTGCGTGTAGGACTTTGAGGATTTCCGCGATGCGCGTCATCAAGTCGCCGACCTGCTTGTCGGTCATCGTTTGTCCCGGAGTGTAATTTTCGGTCTTGGGTCTCAGGACTTCCTCGAGACTTCGACCATCGACGAGCTGCATCGAAAACCAAAGCGGGTTCTTTCGCAGATGATCCAGAACGTGATCGACTTGCACCTGATCGTTCTCAAACACGACTGGCATGCCGTTGTCAAACAGCGGCACGCAGCCTTGAACACGGATTTCTGCGTGTTTGCGCGCTTCCTCGAAGAACTTCAAAACGTGCTGGGCCGATGAAGTGACCGTGTTTCGGTCTGTTGGCATTTGCTTAGGGGGCACATGCGGGATCTTGACCGCAACCCAACCCGGACGTTTCGTATCGAACGCCTTGAAGACGGCACCGAATCCGCCTTTCCCAAGCAGTTCGGCTTTGGTGAACTTGGCGAACACCTTTGTCTCGTCGATTCGCTTCACCCAGTTGTTGAACCAATCGAGCATCACGCGGTATTTTGCGTCGTGCAAGAGGTGGTCGTGAACGACGGCGTGCGCCCAGACGTCGGCCCAGGGATGGCCTTCGCCCTTAAGCCGTTCTTCGATCTGCTGTCGAGCTTGCTCGCGGGCCGCCTGTTTCTGCTCGTCCGATTTCGCTTGCGCAATCTGCGGATAGATTTCCGCATTGAGCGCACCAAGGCGTTCAACCTCTGCGTCGCTGAGCAAGCCGGATGCACTTACCGAAGCGGCGGCGTGTGTGACGGTGGTGGCAAGAGCAGGATCATGTGGTTGCATGTGCTGAACCTTTGATGAGTCGTGCTAGTCGTCTGATTTGTTGGGATCGTGTTCCTTCAACCACTGCCTGAGCTTGTCCTGCGCACGTCGGCGTGCGTTGTTAGCTTCGGACAGCGAAATCACCTGCGAGTCGGCCACTTCGCGCATCGACATCTCCGGTCCGTCGAGACCGAAGTAGCTGAGAATGACAGCCTGTTCGACGCCGTCCAGTTCGGCAACGGCGCTGAAGACGGCTGCCTTGATCTGCGCGAGCGACTCCTCACGAACCACTTCTTCGTCGGGAGTCGCGCTGTGTCCTTCCGCCACGTCGAGAGTGGTGACCGGTTCCTTCTCACGACCTTTGCCGCGGATCAGTGTCTGCCCGTCGCTACGGCGAATCTTGTCGACCGCCCAACCTTCGAGACGCTTGGCCACCGCCGTGAGCAACGAGAAACCGTGCCCTTCCACGGCTTCGGCAATCTTGCTCGCCCGTTCTTTAAGGTAGGCGAACGCTGAGTCAAACAGCTCGGACTGGCGGTCATCGATGCCGACTCGCCCCCCGGTCAGTCGGAAAACCCTGGACCAGATAAAGTTGGCCCACGCTAGAAGTAACTCGTTTTTTGCGGCGTCCCGCTCTGTCCACGGCAAAGACTTGTCGTTGATCTTGCGGATCAATTCGTTCAGCCGCTCGCGGTCAGGCATTGGTTGGCCGAAGGGTGCGTTGTTGTCGCTGCTGGTCACGGTTCTTCCTCCGAAGGGTTCATTGTAGCGATCCAAATTTGGCCCGGCATCACAGTACCGGGGATCGGTTCGTAGAGAGTCGCAATCGAGTTCGCAGCCAACGATAGAAACCGGAAAAAAACCAGATTGCACCAATTTGGCTGAATACAGCGGTGTTCGCCGTCATTCGCACGTCTGAATGCGACTTTCTCATCCGACGCAATTGGCTCCCACTACCCCTGTTTCGGAGGAAATAACGATTAACGCTACGATTCGCTGTTTGATTCGAGAGCTGGACTGTTTGCCTAATTCTGCTGGGCTGGATGAATTGTTTCGTGTGGTGAAGGGCCATGCGATCAGGCTCGACGACGTTCGCGAGTTTGTTCGTTTTTTCGAGACGAGGACCGACCGATACCCCGCCGGTTCAGTGTTAGGCGGCGAGGACGCCGCCATGCACACGGTCGACAACCTGAGTTCGGCGCGCCGAGGGCCTGGTGACGATGCACGTGTATCGACCGGCGCTGACTCGAATGGAACTTTTCGACGTGGAAGACGGACGGCTTGTCGTTCGAGAGGCGGCGGTCTTGCGACTCTCTTCGTCATGGCGACTGAACGTAGCTTGGCTCTCCAGAGCCGAGCTGGGCCAACCACTTTGTGTTCCAAGTAATGCTCGGCTCTGGAGAGCCAAGCTACGAACCGTTTCTGGAGTAACTCGAATGAATACAAATA
>CAUJKL010000071.1 GCA_963204995.1 Planctomycetota bacterium
AATGAAAAAAAAACACCCTCTCGGCGGCGGCCCTCATTGGGGGGGCCCCTCTCTTGCCCCCCACCTAACCCCCCACGACCACGAATTATGGTTCACCATATTTCTGCCGGATCAAGAGTTCTGAGTCTGGGAGGACTGCACGCATGCGTTCGAAACGGACGTCAACTTCGTGCTTGATCCGCGGCCATCGTTTCGAATTCGCGACTCAATTCTGCGCATCATCTTGCCGACCGAAACGACGGCATCCAAATGCTCCCTAATGTTGGCTGCCCCCAATTTCTTTCGTTCGCGGAACTACTGCGTTCTGTTGGTGCTGCTCGTACGGTACACTGGAGTGGGAGGTTTTCCATGAACGATTGGCGAGTATCTTGCCGTCGTGGACGAAAACTTGAAAGGCGCGGACATCCGCGAGATGGAAGTGGGCGTCTGACCATGGCGAAGCTTCCTGGCGTCAATCACCTGGATGCCGTGCGTGCCCTTCTGTCAGCAGCTTTTCTTCTGCCTTGTTCAGCTCAACGACCAAGGCTTGCGCATGGGGCGTTTCATCATGTCCGAGGCTTGGGGATCGTTAAGGAACGTTTCACCATCCGGATCCCACTTGATCTTGCGGCCCAGCTTGATGGCGATGTTGCCCAGATGACAAACCGTGGAAACACGATGGCCAATATCAACCGGGAAATAGGGGTCTTTCCTGCTCTTCACGCAGTCCAGGAAATCGCGATGTTCACCGGCAGGGTTGGTGAACAGATGGAGTTCCTCTGGCCCGATCTTGGCATCGAGAATCGCCGGTGAACTGGCTTGCAAAGGTCCGCGCCAGCCGGTGTTGCCGACCCAGCCCTCAGTGCCGTAAAAGTGAATGCTCGGATTGCCCGGTTTACAAGTCATGACCACGCCGTTCGCGTAAAGATAGGTGACGTCATAGTCCTTGACGGTATCGAACAGGGGACGGAATATGGAGGGACGGAATATGGGGACGCAGCTCATTGTTTTCGTGGCCTTCCTTGTGAACGAAGCGCATGCTTGAGTTCAAGACGCGTGGCGGATTGGGTTATCCAACGCTCGCTGCCGTACGCTGTTCCACGCAGGAGGCTACGGCGAACGGATTCCACCTCGACTTCGGTTTGAGGCTTGTTCACAAACGATCAAACAAGGTTGGTCGTTCACACTCGTTGGCTCGATGCCAAGCGGCCCTTCATGTTCCGCAGGCGAACAACGTGGGTTCCGTAATCAACATCGGCGCGCCTGCGGGGAAGAGACGCAACCATCGCATGGGATCTAAGGGGTCAGGCGTCTTTGATGGGTGAGTCAAGGTGATTTCTTCGGTTGTTTCTCTGCCGCCGGCGCGCCGATATCGATTACGGAACCAACTCATTACGCCTGCGGAACTCCAAGGACAGGATGAGGGGGGACAGGATGAGGGGACATTCTACTTTACGAAGGGGCTGTCCTGATTTGCATTTGCCTCAGGAGTCAATGTACCCGAACCTTTACGAGGTTAGCGAACCTGAACTGTTACGAGTAAACGGCAGGTAATAAGCGACTTTGTTCTGTTTGGTGACGGTTGGAAGCGACCCGCGAAACAACCACGCATAGAACGCCCTAATCGACCGCTCGCGCGCCGAATGCTTGCCTGCTAAAGCTCGCCAACGCCGCTCTTTCGCCTCATCTCGTGGCCGCTCACGCATCACTCAACTCCTAAAGTATTCGGCACCAACCCCACAGCTTCAGGCCCCGCTAGTCAAGATGCTGTTGCTGGGACGCTTACGCCTTGTTCTGATCTCGCGTACCCAGGCTCAAAATCCAACGATCGCGCCAGCAGTCGATTATCGAACCGATGTCGCGCTGTCCCGAACATGTCGGCATACTTATTGCGGTCGGTGGCCAGACGGTGGCTGGGGTTGAGGCTCTGCGAAACCCCGGCGCACTTGGACCGATCCTGCGTCGAGCGAAGCCTCAGAACTCCTGATCCAGGAGCCGAGAACTCTGGGAGTCAGCGGATTCTCGACAAAGCAGCGGGAGAATGAGATGACACCAAAATCCAATTCGCGGTCGTCGTGAATTAGTGGGGTCAGGCGGGTTGGCCCCACGAATTCAAGGCGACCACGAATTATGGTTCACGGTATTTTCCGCCGGATCAGGAGTTCTGAGCCTTGCAAATCAAAAAGGATCTCGCGTTCCTGGCCGTGGCGTCGCAAAGCCTCCGTCACAGCCACCCAGCCGTGCTCGAAAACAACCAGCAGGCCGACTGCTCGATCAATGTCCCGAAAGCTCGGCGGCCGTGGATGGGGAAGGATAAGATCGGGCCGCCATAGGGCGGCCTTTCGCCGCAACCAATTACAGTTTCGACGCGCAGCCATTCGCGCAAGGAATCAATTGCGACTTGCTTTCGGTTCCTGGAACCTTTTCGTCCCTGCTTTCGGTTCCTGGACCCTTTTCATCCCCACATATTTGCACGACGCAACGATAGGATTGTTACATGTTCTTGTACGGCGAAGCCGTTAAACAACGTAGCCCAGGGTCGCGCAGCGCACCCGGGGTTACTGCCACGCAAGGATTTCAAAACCTGAAGGGGGTTCACAGCGTCATCCTTGTCGAACCCTTTCAGGGTTCCTCGGTGTTTTTGTTCGATGAATCCCAGGGTGCGCTGCGCGACCCTGGGTTTTGTTGTTAAAGTCCTTCGGACTGTACTGCCGGATTTCCCACAACGACAAGTACTTTGCAAACGGCGAAAGATGTGGGTAATGTCAAGGCGCAAGGCCGATGTGACGGTGAGACGAACGGGGCTCACGTGGATTTGTTATGGAAATAATTCAGCCAGCAGATCTTCTGGTTCAGGAAACCGTCCACGATGTCTCGAAACACTGCTTTTGCCGTCTCAAACATCGCTTCCGTCACAAGGAATCGTGAATCAACCCACAGATTCTTCTGAGGAGGCAATAAGTTAAGGTGAGTAAGCAACACCTCACTGTGCCGGGGCTAGATAAATGTCTGGGCCGTTGGCCCGGAGAACAAGCAGATAGAGTTATACTGGGTGCTAGTCCATTTCTGATCACCAATGCTTTGTTGCAACGGAGCCTTCCCATGCGTTTCCCTACTTTCCTGGCCGCATTGTTCGTCCTGCTGGGTCAGGTTGGATTGTCGGCGGACGATGCCAACCGGCTGACTTACCTCAACGATTTCTGCAATCCGTACTACGCACATCGCGACTTCCCGAAGCTCGTGACGTCGCAGTGGGTCGGCGAAGAGGGCGTCGAGGCCGTAGTGACGCTGGGCATCGACGATATGCGGGCAGTCGAAAAGTACGAGGAGTACCTGCGGCCGATTTTGGATCGGCTAAAAGAAATCGACGGACGAGCGGCGGTGAGCATTATGACTTGCCAGATGGATCCCGCGCATCCGCATTTGCAACTGTGGTTGAAGGAAGGCGTTTCGATCGAGACGCACACGGCCGATCACCCCTGCCCGTGCTTGCAAGGCGGCAATTTCGACAACGCGAAGAGTACTTACGACCGCTGCGTCGATCAGATCACCGCGATCCCCGGCAATCGGCCCGTCGCATTTCGGTTCCCCTGCTGCGATTCACGCAACACGCCCAGCCCGCGAGCCTTTGCTGAAATCATCAACCGCACAACGCCCGACGGAAATTTTCTACAACTCAGCTCCTCGGTCAGTGCCATGCTGACGGCGGACGATCCCGAGCTGCCACGTGAATTGGTGCTGGGCAGCGACGGTAAGCCACGGCTGTCGCGCTATGTGCCGTTTCCGTCGTTCGTCAACAAGGTCGAGAACTATCCGTATCCATTCGTGATCGACCGGCTGTGCTGGGAGTTTCCGATCGCCGTGCCAGACGATTGGCAGGGCTTTAACTTACTGGAAGCGAATAACCCAAGGACGGTTGAAGACATCAAGGCCGTGATCGACGCCTCCGTGATCAAACGCGGCGTGGCAAACATCGTCTTTCACCCGCATGGTTGGATTCGCAGCGATCAAATGGTCGATGTTATCGATCACGTTGTCGAGCAGCATGGGACGAAGGTCAAGTTTTTGAACTTTCGCGAATGTGTCGAGCGGCTGACGCGGCATCTGCTCGCCGGCCAACCGCTCCGCGACGAGCACGGGGGCGACAACGGCGTACGCATACTCGACGTGAACGACGACGGCTATCTCGACGTCGTCATCGGCAACGAGCATTTGCAGCGAACGCGAATCTGGCTGCCGGAACAAGGCAAGTGGAAAGAAACGGACTTTCCGGTGCGGATTGTCGACATCGGCGGAGATGGCCGGCATGTGGACGCGGGTGTGCGGTTCGGCATGTTGGCCGGACAAGGCACGACGAGCCTGATCGTGCGGAACGAACGCGTGGCGGGCGTGTGGCACTTTGCTGGCGACCGCTGGAGCGAAGACGAGTCAGCACTCGCCGGTTTGTCGATCGACGAGCAACCGGTCTTCACGGCACGCGGCGGCATCGACCAAGGCGTACGACTGCGCGACCTAGATCAAGACGGCCGCTGTGAGTTGATACTCGGCAACACGCGGCAGCGAGCCGTTTTCACTTGGGAGACGGAGGCCAAGTCATGGCAGCGGTTGCCGTGTTCGCTGCCGGCGGAAGCAACGATCGTCGATGCGCAGGGCCGCGATCAAGGACTGCGTTTTGTCGATGTGGACGAGGACGGTCACGACGATGTGCTCTTTTCCAACGAATGGCATTATGGGCTGCATCTCTTTGCATCCTTGGAAAAAGGCTGGGACCGTGAGATCCGAGCGGGCAAGCGCGGCGACGACGAGGCGATTCCAATGGTAGCGCGAGCGGGCACGAACAACGGTGCCTGGTTTGCCGCACGGCATTTGTGGATTCAGAACGAAGACACGCACAAGCTGCCCGACGGCGTCGATCGCCGCTCGTTCGCGGAGCTATTGGGCAGCAAACCCGCGCGATCGAAGACGACCGAGGCATCGTTGCGGAGCATCGAAGTACCAGAGGGATTCGAAGTGAAACTGGTCGCGGCTGAACCGCTGGTGATGGACCCGGTGGCGATGGATTGGGGACCCGACGGGCGGTTGTGGGTCGTCGAAATGGCCGACTATCCGCTCGGTGTCGATGGCCAAAGCACACCAGGCGGCCGCGTCCGTTGGCTGGAAGACACCGACGACGACGGCGTCTACGACCGTTCGACGTTGTTTCTCGAAAAACTATCGACACCGAACGGTATCATGGTCTGGCGCAACGGCGTTTTGATCACGGCCGCGCCGGACGTTTTGTACGCGGAAGACACCAACGGTGACGGCCGAGCAGACCGCATCGACGTACTGTTTACTGGTTTTGGCAAAGGCAACCAACAGCATCGCGTCAACGGATTCGCGTGGGGGCTCGACAATTGGGTTTACCTGGCCAATGGTGACAGCGGTGGGGTGGTCGTTTCGAGAAAAACCGGCGCACAGGTCGATATCCGCGGTCGCGACATCCGCATTCGTCCCGACCAAGGTCTGATCGAACCGGTCGCCGGACAAACTCAATTCGGCCGCAGCCGCGACGATTGGGGCAACTGGTTCGGCTGCAACAATCCCAATCCGGTCTTTCACTTTGTGCTCGACGATCACTACCTCGGTCGCAACCCGCATTTCTCGCCGCCTGCTTCGCGGCGAGATATCCGCGAAGGGTCGCAGCTTGTCTTCCCGATCAGTCCCGACATCAGTCATTGCGATACCAAGCACCGGCCGCTCGGCGCGCCGTCACTCTTTACTTCGTGCAACAGCACGATTGTGTACCGCGACGATCTGTTCGGATCGGACTATGCCAACAGCACGTTCACCAGCGAGCCGGTTTACAACATCGTCCACCGTCGCGTGCTAGTACCCGAAGGCGTGACGTTCCGCAGCGTGAGGCCGGACGACGAGCAGACAACGGAGTTCTTTCGCTCCAGCGACGCTTGGTGCCGGCCGACGGGTGTGCGAGTCGGGCCGGACGGTGCGCTGTACATTGCCGACTTGTATCGCGAAGTCATCGAGCACCCCGAGTGGATCAACGACGAATTGGAAAAACAAATCGACGTCCGCGCGGGGCACGACCGCGGTCGGATCTATCGCATCGCGCCTGTGGGCGTACCGCGACGCTCAGTTCCGCGGCTCGACAACAAGTCCACCGCCGAATCGGTTGCCGCGCTGGACAGCCCCAGCGGCTGGCAGCGCGACTTGGTACACCGCATGCTCCTCTGGCGTGGGGACGCCGAGGCGGTCGCGCCGCTACAGGATTTGCTATTTAGCAGTCGTGAGCCTCGCACCCGGTTGCAGGCATTGTGCGTGCTGGACGGGCTGGGAGCGATCTCGCAATCGTCGATCACGAGAAGTTTAGAAGATCCGGACCTGCACGTGCGGGCACACGCCATTCGCATTGGCGAATCGATGCTCGCCGAGTCCACGGTCGAAGTGAAGAAGTCGATAGTAAGATCGCTCACGGAGGAAGCCAACAATGTCCCGCAAGTGCAACTGCAGCTTGCCTATTCCCTTGGCCAATGGGACGACGCAGAGCTGACCGGGCAGTTGCTCGGCCAACTCGCGGTCAAGCACGCCAACGACCCGTACCTGATGGCGGCGGTGATGAGTTCGCTCAACGCGAACAACATCGAGCACGTGCTGGTCTCGGTGTTGTCTGCATCGCCCGACCATGAAACGGCGCGCGAGTTGGTCGATCAACTACTGGCGGTTGCCATCGGGTTGGGAAAGCGGGACGCCGTGTCGCGGGCCTTCGAGTCGCTCAGCACTTCCAGCGGCGACCGATACTCGAATGAACAACTGTCGTCGCTTTCAGGTTTGCTGATGGTTTTGGAAGGCCGCCAAGAGTCGATTGAAAAGCTACTGAATGCTTCGCTGCGCGAGCGCGTCACGCAAATGTTCGCCCAGGCTCGAGCCATGGTCGATGATCCATCGATTGAAACGTCCAGCCGTGCGGTCGCGATCCGCTTGCTCGGTCGCGACACAAACAACTCCGATGCCGATCTGAGGCAATTGACGGCGCTACTAGGACCGCGCCAATCACCCGAGTTGCAACACGCAGCGTTGGACGCATTGGCCCGGCTTTCCGATACCCGCGTTCCGGAATTGCTATTTGCGAATTGGAATCAATTCAGCCCTTCCGTTCGGGCAGGGGCGCTCGACCTCTTGCTCGGTCGCAAGGTGGGCACTTTGGCACTTCTCGCCAGGATTGAATCGGGACAGGTGCCACCCGCACAGATCGACGCTGCCCGGCGAGACCGGCTGTTGAATCACAAAGAGGCCGAGATTCGTGGGCGGGCCGGCAAGCTCTTTTCGCAACCGACGAGTTCGGATCGTAAAGAAGTGATCGAGCGTCATCGTGATGCTTTGGATTTGGTCGCGGATGCCGCGCAAGGCAAACTTGTTTTCGAGAAGCGTTGTGCCGCGTGCCATCAGCTAGAAGGCATCGGTCACCAGGTTGGTCCGTCCTTGTTGACGATCAAGGACCGCTCGCCCGAGGCGATGCTGGTCGCGTTACTCGATCCAAACCGCGCCGTGGAGGATAAATATCTCGCCTACGACGTGCTCACAACCGACGGCCGCATTCTGTCCGGCGTGATTGCTGAGGAAAGCGGCAATCAGATTTCACTGAGAGATGCCAGCGGCAAGCAACACGACATCCTGCGAAACCAAATCGAAGAACTGCACGTCACGTCCCGCTCGCTGATGCCCGAGGGATTCGAAAAAGACGTCACGAAACAGAACCTTGCCGACGTGATCAAGTACGTGACCACGGTCACGAACTCTCCATCAGGTGAATGAGTTCGTCTCCGTCAGCACGGGGCGGGCGAGGGCCGCGGGGGTGATCGTGGCTGCGACAAGTCACGGCATTCCATAGTTTTGGACTGCGGAGACTTGTCACCGCTTTCTAATTTTCCCTCCGCCACGTCCGCAACCGATTCTTCGCGTCCTTCGCTCGACGCGAGATTACTGAGTCTCTAAGATCGAAGCGGCGAAGAGCATGTACTCGAAATCGGAGAGGCGAGGAGCGGAATGAAGACTGGCAAGCCGGCAATCCGCTGGCGCGATTGCCTGACGACGTTGCTTGCGGTCGGTCTGGCCTTGCTGCCGCGGCTGGCGTGTCCCTGCCAGCTGCCAGCCTACGCCGGCCTGCTCGGATCGTTGGGCTTGGCGTTTTTGACACGGACGGTGTATTTGTTTCCGTTGACGGCCATGTGTCTGACTCTAGCGGTGGGCGGTCTCGGTGTGCAGGCCAAAAGACGCTGGGGCTACGGCCCGTTCCTGCTGGGATTCGCGGCGGCCGCAAGCGTGCTGTTCGGCAAGTTCGTGATCGCATCGCCGCCAGTTGTGCATGGCGGAATTGCGTTCTTACTAGCCGCTTCCCTCTGGAATTCTTGGCCTCGAAAGGAAAGAACGAAGTTCCACTTCAACCCAGACGGTTCGCTGACCGCGAGCCCGCCGCGCCATCGGCAGACGCCGCGAGACGAAGTCCACTCGCGCCCGGAATAACTCACGGAACGTCGAACGACCCGAGGTCGGGCGGAATAGGGGACTTGTGAACGAAGCGTGTGCTTGCGTTCAAGACGCGTGGCGGATTGGGTTATCCAACGCTCGCTGCCGTACGCTGTTCCGCGCAGGAGGCTACGGCGAACGGATTCCACCTCGACTTCGGTTTGAGGCTTGTTCACAAACGATCAAACAAGTTTGGTCGTTCACACTCGTTGGCTCGATGCCAAGCGACCCTTGATGTTCCGCAGGCAAACAACGTGGGTTCCGTAATCAACATCGGTGCGCCCGCGGGGAAGATCAGCGGTCTCCGACTGCAGTAATCGGGCCGGTTTCTGTCCTTAATCAGTCAGCGGCAAATAAGCAATTACATCCTGCCACTCGGAAGACGATGTGGCCGACCAAATCAAGAGCAGGTCTTCAGCGAGACTCCCCAATGTGCATCGATTCGTGGCCAGCAAGACACCCGGTGTGTGGCCACCCTGAGCAACGTGGTCCGCGACGTGTTGCGGCATGGACGACTTATCACGCGACACCAAGAGTCGTTCCGATTGCTGACAGAACCGCAGCAGATCCGGGTCATTCGTTCCAATGCTCGGCATATCGGACTGCCCGACGCGGCGAACGTCCAAAGTCGGTTCGCGACGACGTAGAGCGGCAGCCAGAGCGCGGGGCATGTTTTCATCCAAAAGAAACTGCACTTGGCTCATCACTGAGCCGCTTCGGATCGAGCCCGCAATAAGCGCTCAATCAAAGGGGACGTTGCCTGCTGGCGAATTGCCGATTCGCCACGCAACACCCATCGCTGAAAGTAGTCGTCCACGGCAGGGCGATTGTGGAGGTAGTAGGTGATCGTCGCGTGAACTTGCTCCAGCGTCAGCGATGGGTATTCGCAGACAATTTCTTCGGGCAAGTTTCCAGCAAAGTAATCCGCCAGAATCACCTCGATCCCGATCCTCGTACCACAGACAACGATTTCATCTGCGCTGACAAACTCGAAGTAACTATCCAATTGCATTGAAAAATGCTCCGTTTGTTGTCATCTTCAGGCAACTAAGAACCATTCTACTCTAGTGGACCGCCGATTCACAGACCGACTCAGAGGCGGTGTGTTCCGCGACGATTCGATTACCACGGTCGTGACAAGATGTTTACGCAAGCAGCATCAACGCGAGGCCCCAAGGATCGCGGTCCTTTCTTCGCTCGTTGTGCAGTCGAGTCGGTTGCGAAACGATGTCCTTTGGCATTCACGCCGGTTGGCTTGAATCCACGTGGCTCTCAGTTCGACAGGCGTTGCGGCGGTGTTACGTAATCAACATCGGCGCGCCTGCGGGGAAGAGACGCAACCATCGAACTGGTGCATTCGTCAACAAGCTGTTAACTCTAGATGGACTAAGTTCGAGTTTTGCACTTTTGGGAGTGCGACGATTCATCGCCGCTTTGGTATTTTTCGACTTGGAACCAATTATTCGCTATCCAATGTAAGTTGCGGTGATGCTGAAAAAGTGCTTCGCACTGAAGAGCAAAGCGGTGACAAGTCACCGCAGTCCAAAAAAAA
>CAUJKL010000072.1 GCA_963204995.1 Planctomycetota bacterium
TCACTACAATCTTACGTCCATGTTCAAAGTACGTCACTAAGACGTCACCGTTCCGCGACATGGCATAGAACGAGCCATTCTCTCGCCCAGCAGAATAGGTGCCGGTTGCTACCTCGAACGGTTTCGAGTTTTGATACCACACGATCATGCCAGGCCCAGTTGCGTATCCATTCTGATCGACTTTGCCGGACCATGTACATACCTCGTTGGGTTGCGGATACGGATTCCACAACTTTGCACCTTCTCTCGATGTGATCCATTCGCCAGCACTAAGCGTTGCGGAAGTCAACCAAAGAATGGACACAGTGGCAATAATCGCCAATCGGTATTGTTGCATCATGATAATGCGCTCCTAGCTTGAAGAGTGACTCGACACGCCCAACGTTCACGTATTCACGGTACATCTGCAAACAGTTCAACATTCGACGCCAAGACCGACGTGTCTGTGCGAATGCGGCTTGCACGCGGGGTTCGATGTTGTGGGAGACAACGCCGACCGCCCAAGCCGATCTGGAAACAAGATATCACATCGCCATGGGGACGCCAATCATTTTCTTTTGACCACGGTTAATAACTTGCCCACGAACTATCTAATTCTACGGTCGGCGTTTTCTGGTTGTTGCGTGATATACGGCACGTTTCGACCGTCTATCACGCGTGGAAGTCAGCGGTGAGCTTACACCGCTTATCGAGTGCCTGCAAGCATTTAAATTCGCTTTTTTCCGCCCCAGGTTGAGCGTTATACGGACCAGATAACATGCGCCGCAGAACACGCACCGCAGAACACGCACCGCAGAACACTCGCCGCAGAACACGCACCGTAGAACACGCACCGTAGAACACGCAGCGACCGTATCGCGCGTGTCGACGACTTGCCCAAACGGGAAAAAACGATCAATTTTTCTTGACGAACAGTTGAGGAATTGGTAAATATACGCGTGTACACTAGTTGATGTAAGGCTGTCCATGGCATTTGTCCGCGACCTCGCGGGAGCGTGGACTGAGTCCTGGCCTGTGAAAAACTCTTCTGGGAGAACGAGCGATGAGTCAACCAAATCCATCCACATCCGCTGATACCGCGAAGCCGAAGTTGCTCGACCAAGTCCGAAATCACTGTCGCCTGCGACACCTGGCGCTCAGCACCGAAAAGCAATACGTGCAGTGGATTCGCCGCTTCATTTTGTTCCACAACAAGCGTCATCCGTTGGAGATGGGCAAGGCCGAAGTCAGCTCTTTCCTGACGCATTTGGCCGTCGAGGGACACGTGGCGGCGTCGACGCAGAATCAAGCATTGGCGGCGCTGTTGTTTTTGTATCGTCATGTGCTGGAAAAGGAATTTGGCTGGCTGGATGACGTCGTGCGGGCGAAGAAGCCGAAACGGCTGCCGGTGGTCTACAGCATCGAGGAGGCACGGATGATGCTCGACGAATTTGTGGGCCGGAGGTGGCTGATGGCGATGCAGTTGTACGGCGGCGGATTGCGGCTGATGGAGTGCCTACGACAGCGAGTGAAGGATCTGGATTTTGAGCGGCTACAAGTCATCGTGCGCGACGGCAAGGGGGAAAAGGACCGCGTAACATTGTTACCCGAAGCGATCGTCGAACCGCTGAAGCAGTATCTGGCGCAGGTTCGCCAGCAGCACGAACGTGCGTTGCGCGAAGGTTACGGCGGCGTCGAATTGCCGTACGCCTTGGAGCGAAAATACCCCAACGCCACGCGTGAGTGGGGATGGCAGTACGTCTTTCCGGCCGACGAGCCCTCGGTCGATCCGCGCAGCGGGGTGCGTCGGCGACATCATCTGGACGCGTCATTTCTGCAGAAAGCTGTGCGGGTGGCGGTTCTCAAACTGGAGCTGAATAAGCCCGCTGGTTGCCACACATTTCGCCATTCGTTCGCCACTCATTTGTTGGCTGACAGAGTCGATATTCGTACGGTTCAGGAATTGTTGGGGCACAAAGACGTGCGGACGACGCAAATCTATACGCACGTACTGAAATTGAACGGGTATGCAGTCAAGAGTCCGGCGGACAAGCTTTGGTCGTCAGCCTTGAAGCTCCATCAGCAGGATGCCGCTGACAACCACAAGTCCGCGTGAGGTGTCAGCAGAAGTGCCTCGATTAACGGGCTTGAAGCACAGCTGGATACGGGCGCGCCCACGGCGATGATCTACACACAGTTGATGAACCGGCCGGGGATTGCAGAGGGATGAGGGATGAGGGAGGCAGAGCCTCGAGGGGGCGTTCCCACGCGGAGAGGTTGTGAAAAAATCGTGGGATAGGCTTCCAGCCTGTCATTTTCCCCGTATTTCTGACAGGCTGGAAGCCTATCCCACCCAATAACATCACAGCCTCGGAGCGTGGGAACGAGGAGCATGGGAATGAGGAGCAAAGTCGAAATTAGAGGTCGATGCGGAACGTGTTGCAGAGCTGTTTGTAAAGAACCTGCGCTATCGTGAGAGGCCTCACCACGATTTTGGCTCGTCCGGAAGACCAGAGCAGCGGCATCGTTTGGCCCGGCTGCAATGTCATGCTGACGGCGTAGTAGGACTTTGAGGTCGACGCGGTGTCGCTCGGCAGTAGCTGCTTGGCGATCAGTTCTGGCGGGGCTTGGTCGGACTCGACACGCGAGATCTCGACAACCGTGCCGATCAGGACTTGCTCGTGCAGTTCGTCGACGAGGATTCGCACCGACTGTCCAAGCTCGACCCGTTCGATATTCGTCTGATCGATCAAGGCGATGCCTTTCAGGTCGCTCGGATTTCCGATCAGACAGAGGACGGTATCGGGATCGAGATGGCAGCCGAGATTTTTGACTTCGAGAGGCGTGCCGAACCAAGTTGGAAGTTGTTCATTCACGATCTGGGTACGTCTGGGCCGATCGGGCATCACGATTCCCGACTGCGGGGCGGTGATCGTCAATCGCTCGTGGTCGCGCTGCTTTTGCTCCAGCTGCCGCTCGGTGGCGGCGAGCGCTTCGCTGGCCGTGACGATCTGGCTGCCCGCGCCGTCATTGGCAGCGCCGCGTTCGAGGACTTGCAGTTTTTGGAGCTGCTGCGTGTACAGTCGTTGCACATCACGTTCGCCACGCAGCGCCAGTAACTGCCGCTCCAATTCAGTGTCAGACAATTCCGCAATCATCTCGCCTTCTGCTAGTTGCTGGCCGATGGTCGCGAACCGCGTGAGTGTTCCGGGAACCGTGACATGGACTCGAGTTGCGTGAGCCGGTTCGACAACCACCGGTGCGGTGACGTGACGAGAGACGGGAATCATGCCCAGCAAACTAACTCCAGCTGCCAAGCCGAGCGTGATGCAAGCCGTCCGCCAACGATGTCGACCGCTGTCATGGCGAGGAGTTCGAGCGACGCGAACCATTTGCCACAGTGGGGCGAAAAGCATGCCGCCCAACACGAAGGCACTAAAGATCTGTGCGACGACATCGAGACGATACGGTTCTAACACGCGATACACCACAAAGAGGATCCCCACGACTAAGACCCAACGGTAGACCAAGGCAGCGATGCCGTAAAACACAAGCTGTGCCTGGTCACGGCGTTGTAGGGTCCAAGATTCTCGCAGTTCGAGGCCGAAGCACTTGGCGACGAGTTGCTGCAGGAATGCCTGAGATTGTTGACGGAGATTCGGTAGCTCGATGAGATCGGCCAGGATGAAATAACCATCGTAGCGAAGCAGCGGATTGCCGTTAAACAAGATCGTGCTCACCGAACAGACGAACATGACATTCAAGAAGATCGAGTTGAGCGTACCGGGCTGGCTGAACCACCAGAGGAACGTGCAGACGGACGCCAAGAGAAGCTCGACATAAATCCCGGCGGCACTGATCGCGATCCGCTTCCATTTGCTTTGCATCATCCAGGCGTCGGAGACATTGCAGTACAGGCAAGGCGTGAAGACAAGCAACATCACACCTAGCTCGTGGCATTGCCCGCCGAAGTGTTTACAGACCAAGGCATGTCCCAGTTCGTGCAGTACCTTGCAGCAGGCCAGAACGACTGCCATCACAACCAAGTTCTCGACGCTTAAGAAGGTTTGAAGTCGCGGCAGGCGAGCGACAAACGTGTCGGCGTAGGCAATCAGTGATATCAACGCGCCAAAGATCACGATCAGACTTGTGGAGAGTGCGAGCCGAGAGAACATCCAACGAGCACTCGGATAGAGGACTCGCAACAATGGTTCCGGATCGAGGCCCCGGAAGCGGATGGCTAGTACATTCGTCAGCGTTTCGAGCTTCGCGCGCCGCCTGATACGATCGTGCCGCTGGAGCAACGCGTCGGCTTGCCCTGCGGCCTGTGAAGTTAGCAAGCCCTCTCGGTGTAGGTTCCCCAGGAAGGCATGGAGTTCGTTAGAAGCGAGCTTTCGCGGCTCGAACCTGGCTTCAAAACGTTGCTTGATTTCGTCGAAGCTACACTCGCCATCGACTTGCTCCAGGATGAATAGCTCCTCGTCGCAAAGTTGATAGTAGCGTAACGCGAGCGGATCTTTCACGCTCCAGTAGCGAGTGCCGCGGAACTGGATGGGTTCCGCGATCAGGTCTCGCCGACCAAGTAGATGGAGCGGACGACCGAGCGGTGTGGTGAAAGTCGAGTTGCTCATCGTTCGATCTTTATCGTGGCCTGCAACCCAGGACGCAGTATCGCATCGCGATTTTCAATCTCGACCCACACTCGTACCATGCCGTTGACCGGGTGAATCTCGGGGCTGACGAACGTCACGTCCCCGTCGATGTCGATCGACTTGTCCGATTGGAGTTTGATCGTAACATGTGCTGGTCGCCCGACGAGTTTTGCAGTGGCTTGTTGGGCCGCCAGAAAACCTTCGACTCGCAGGCGGTCCATACGAACCATTCGCAGCACCGTTTCGCCCGGCTCGACCCATTCGCCAGGGTGTTTCAAGACTTCGACGACCACGCCGGGTGCGGGTGCCTGAATTGCTCGTTTCGCCAATTGATGCTCCGCCAGTCGCAGTGCTGCCTCGTGTGTGTCGACGGCCAGTTGTGCCGTCTTCAGATCGAATCTCGCTTGGTAAATCTGCAAGTCCGCTTGCTCGGTGGCAAGTTGGAGTCGCTCGATCTCGCTTTGCGAAACGCTTTTGGAAAATCGTTCGGACGCTTCCGTCGCTCGTTTCAATTCCGCCGCAGCAACTTCGTGTGACTTCTGGGCCAAGCGAACCTTCAGGTCGTTTCTTGCCAGCCGCTTGGCGTTGGACAAGTCCGTCTGCGCCTGGTCCCTCTTCACTTGAGCTTCTGTTTCGTCCAGTTTGGCGAGCGGCGTGTCTTTGGCGATCTCCATTCCAGGGCGCACGGCGACTTCGACGAGCACGCCCGCGTCGCGTGCTGGCACGCGGATCTCTTCGAGCAGAGTGAGGACACCCTCTGTTTCGAGGTTGGTCGCCGAGGCAACGGTTCCGCCGAGCTCACTGAGAACGACAATCGCGATGAAGGATGTGAGGCGGAAGTTCATTTCGAGTGTCTCGGAAAGAAAGCAATAAAGAGTCGCGTGTTTAAAACAGAAGTCGCGTCTTGATGACATCCAATAGTTCACGAAACCAGACATAGCCGATTGACCGACGTCCGCAGTGGATATTTGCCACAACACGGGCACCAGGGCGGAGATTGGGAAGCGTTTCTCGCTCGACGGCAACTCGTACGAGAACCGTCGGTTGATCGCGTTCATCCAACTCGGTTGTCATCGCGATTTCTTGAACAGTTCCGCAATAGTCTTCACCGGAGTGACTCGTCACAATGAAGCTGGCGTCCAGTTGTTCAAATTCGTTTCGCGCTGCCAAGACATGTTCGATGTCGTGGTCGGCGATTCGCAGTTCAAGTTGCCACGGACCATTAGGATCGGCAACACTCAACAGACGTTCGCCGCGTTTTACAGGGCGGCGCGACAGTGCATCTTCGATTCCCCACGTAATCACCTCCCCGTCGATTGGGCTGGCGATCGTGAGTTCTGCTCGCTCCTGATCCAGAATCGCTTGTTGACTGCGAAGGCTGGCTAGCAAGATTTGTAGGCGAGCTTCCTCGGAGGTCAGTTCGTTGTATTCGGTAGCTGACGATGCGGTGGCGGGCCTTTGATTCAAGAGTGCGGAGCGCACGGAGTCGAGCCGCTTTTGATTGGTGAGGACGTCCCCAAGCAGGCGTGCTTCTTCGTACTCCAGGTCCGTCCGACGCATGTTGATGAGCGTCGTACTTTCCGTGACGGATTCAGCATGATGAACGTGCAGTTGCTCGATGACGCCATCGGCAGGGGCGAAGATATGGCGATAACGAGTCGGCATCAGCTGCCCTTCGCCGCGAATGTTGAAATCAGCCGGGACGAAGACGAGTGCGGCGATGGCTGCCGCCAGAAGAATGGCAAGCGCCGCAGTCTTGGGAAGATTGCGCAATGACAACGGGCTCAGGCATCGTTGCAGAAACCTACTTACGCCGATTAGCGGCAGTCCCGAGAGTTCGTTCGCGTTTTGTAGTGCCGTGGCGGCATGTCGACAGACGAACTCGATGCGCCGCCGCTCGTCCTCGTTCCACGACGTATTGTCGAATCGTTCGAACAAGATGATGCCGACCGTTTTGCCGGTGGAACCATTCGATACCTGACGGAGCGGCAGGACCGCCAGCGACCGGACATGTGCCGAGTCGAGATAGGCTTGGAGGCTGTGTTCGAGTTGGGGTGGCAGCGTCGTGAATTCCCCCGAATGCCAGAGTGCGTCGTCGCTCGCCACGACTACTTTCGCGAGACGCTCGGCGGCGCGAACTTGAGTGGAACGCCGATCGAAGGTGTCGAGACCGCTGATGGAAAGCGTCCGGCAGCCTGTCGAGCGAAGGTGGAACACGATCACGCGATCACAGTCAGTTACGCGTACGGCTTCGTTCGCGATCGCGAATGCCACTCTCTTCAGGTCGAGCGACCAATGTATCTGTTCGACGAACTGGTCAAGTCCCGACCATTCTGCCTGACGTAGCAACAGTTCTCGCAATTGGCGGTTTCGGTAGTAGTCGGCGATCAAGTCGGCGAACACCGCAACGAGTTGCTCTTGGTTTTTTGTCTCGGCCGGCGAAACGTGGTCGTCGTGATAGGTTTCGAGGATGGCAACGACCTGCTCATCGATAAGCGCCGGTTGCAAAACGAGAGCATTTTCGGTGGGGTTCTGAAGTTGAGCCACCGACT
>CAUJKL010000073.1 GCA_963204995.1 Planctomycetota bacterium
AGCCGTGGCGTCGAAGACTCGGCCACAGCCACCCGCCGCTCGCATGCGGCTATTCGGACGGTGGAAGGACCAGTACGGGCTTCGTACTGCCGCGCAGAACCTTCTCGGCGGTTGAACCGAAGAGTAACTCTTCCACCTTTCCGCGGCGTCCGATTTTGCTCATCACAATGGCGTCCACGGCAAAGTCATCTGCCTTCTGCAGGATCTCCAAGAATGGAAGGCCTTGGGAAATCAGTGTGTCGACTTCGACTTCAGCGGGACACGCATCCTTGTACTCTTTCAGCAGCAGCTCCGCGCGCTCGTGCATGCACTGCGAAAGCTGTTGCCGCGAACCCATTTCGTGTGCCTCCGCGAAGTCCAATAGCGACGGGTCGATGACATGCAACAAAATCACGACCGGATTGTCACCGGATACCAAACCAAGTGCTTGAGCGAAAGCGATTTTCGAATTCTCGGAGAAATCGACGGGAACCAGCAGCGTGTTGAAGTCAACTTTGCGGATCATGAGTTTACTCCTGAAAGAATAACAAGGGTTCCTACTTTTTCCTCTCACTCCAGTGTGCAACTTCGCACATCACGCGAGCCATTTCACGCACTGGGAATGAATCGCGAACGGACCAACTCCGCCATCGAGTCGTGCAAACGCTATGCCGCCGATTTCACGTTTGCCCATTGGTTCCGTAGCGACTTGATACCGAGTTTAGCAAACGCGCCAGGCAGTGATCAAATCCTGGGGAGCCCTTTGACTATCCGTGGCACGAAGTTTGCGTCCAAGTACTAGTTGCATCGAAGAATCGCTCTTCGCGAGATTTGCGCTGCGACCGGACTCGCAACCGCATCAACTGGGATTGGATGAAGGAGCGCTCGCATGACCGCAATGCCAACATGCCATTCTCTCGACACGCGTTCTGAGCTCGCTCAGTCGCGACAAGTCGTGGGACTATTGCGAAAACAGTCCGCGTATCGAGAACAGACGGCAACCGTCGAGCAGATCGAGACGCACATCTCTTGGGTCTTTCTCACCGACCATTTCGCGTACAAGTTAAAGAAACCCGTACGCTTTGACTTCCTGGATTTCAGCACGGTCGAACTGCGGCGCAGAGCGTGCGAAAACGAAGTGAAACTAAACCGCCGGTTTGCCCGTGGCGTCTATTTGGGAGTTATCCCAATTGTGATCACGGCGAGCGGCCAGCTCCGACTTGAACAGCCAGGAATCCCGGTCGATTGGGTCGTAAAGATGCGACGGCTGCCGGCTGGAAACGCGCTAGACGTGCTAATCAGTGAGGGGAGGGTGCCCGCCACCGCGATCGAGCGGCTTGCGAAGACGCTATCGGATTTTTATAACAACGTACCGCCCGTGACGATGACTGTTGAAGACTATCGCCGGAGCATCGAACGCCGCGCGATTGCGAATCGTGACGAACTCGCAGCTCGCACTCATCATCTTGATGAATCGACAATCCGCCGAGTTCATTCGGCCCAACTTCGTGTGTTGAGAATTGCGCCGGAGATGCTCGATGAACGAGTCCGCAATGGTCGCATTCTTGAGGGACACGGAGACCTTCGCCCAGAACACATCTACTTCAATCCATCACCGCTGATCATCGATTGCATCGAGTTCAAGCGAGAATTCCGCACGCTCGATGTGGTCGACGAATTGGCATTCCTGGCAATGGAGTGTGACTTTCTAGAGGCCGATGGGATTACCAAACCGATTTTTGACCGGTACTTCGCGCAAAGTGGCGACTCGCCGCCGCAGCAGTTGATCGATTTCTATCGAATCTATCGTGCGTGTGTGCGTGCGAAAGTGTCCGCGTTGCGAGCGGAACAGTTGGCGGGCGACGCACGAGAGCAGCTGCTTGCCTCGAGCCGCAAGTATCTCGACCTCGCCGATCGGTACGCTCGCGAGCTTGGGCCACCATTACTCGTCTTGGTGCGCGGGTTACCTGGCACTGGCAAGTCGACGATCGCCCAGGCGATTAGCGAGCAGCTAGAGTTTGCGTTGGTGCAAACGGATGCGGTTCGCCGGTCGCTACTGGGTTCGAGCGATGACGTCAACGGGTTCAACGAAGGCGATTATCGTCCGAAGAATCGTGCGAGCGTCTATGAGGCCATGCACAATCAAGCCGAGCGGCTACTGAGTAACGGCACTTCGGTTGTACTCGACGGAACCTATCTCACGGCGTCTTTGCGAAACGATGCCGCCAAGTTGGCCGAGCGACAACGGGCACAGCTTCTGGTGGTACATTGTCAGTGTCCGGACGACGTCGCCGTGCGACGTCTTGGCGCGCGGGCGCTCGCTGGAACATCGCTTTCCGAGACGCGTCCTGAATTCTTTGATCAACAACGACAGGCCGAAGAGCCGGACTTGTCTGACCAATCCTCACTCGCAGTCGACACTTCATCTGGTATCGGCGAGCCGATGCGATGTGTATTCGAGGCACTGTACACTCGATGTTTCGGCGACATGCGGACGACGCCGGTTGGTGGCCTGCAAACAGCGTCTGCGCGTTAGCCACCTCTAGCGCGCGAGCACTCGCGCAACTAGTCGTCGCCACCTTCGTGTGTATGTGGATACGGCTCCAAGTGAACCAGCACGTCGCGCATTCTTGGGAACTGCTCCAACAGGCGGTCTTTGACACGATGACCGATCCGATGCCCCTCGGCGACCGTTAGACGTGCATCGACTTCGATGTGAATATCCGCGAAGAATTCTAGTCCCGACTTTCTGACCCACAGCGTTTCGACATTCTTCACGCCGTTAACCGCTTCGGCCGTTGTCTGAACTTGTTGAACGAACTCGTCGCTCGCTTGCAGGTCCATGAGTTCACTGGCACTGCGATAGAACAACTTGCTTCCTCCGTAGAGTATTAGGGACACCACGACCAGCGCTGCGGCTTCATCGGCCCACATGTAAGCTGGCCCCGCCCAACGAACGACACCCAGGCCGAGCAACACGGCGAACGAGCATAAGGCATCGCTGCGATGATCCCAAGCGTTGGCAATCACGGCCGTCGAACCAGTTCGCCGCCCCACTTGAACCTTGTACCGATACAAGGCTTCCTT
>CAUJKL010000074.1 GCA_963204995.1 Planctomycetota bacterium
TTTTTTCGGTGATTTCGGCGATGGCCCATTCCAGGGTCGTTCTAAAGGTTTCGATCGTCATTGCACGACAAGCTTGGCCGATGGTCGTCAGCCGAGTGAGAGCCCAGTCCTTCGTGCGGTTTTGCTGCAGTTGAAGCATGAGCAGGCTGTACGCCAGCATGACCAAGTACATGTGCCGTGTCTGGCCTTGGCCGTTGCGAAGCTGACAACTTCCCATTCCCAAATGCTGCTTGCCGTCTCGATGAAACGTCTCTGTGCCTGTCCAGCGACAGCGATACCCGCGCACGATGCGCGTCACTTCCCATCTGGTGCGATTAGTCACCAGAATCTTACATGCTGTGGTATCTCGGCGGTTCTTCCACAGGATGACGATCCGCACCTTATGGTTCACGCCCGGGATGCGTACGGTGCAAGTGAAGTACCATTGCCGCGCATCGCCTCGGCGAAGTTCCTTGCGGTTCTCGCGCGGAATCGTGGCGGCGAACTCGTCGAGTCGCATGATCTTGCCCCGATACTCCATCTTGCGGTTGAACTTCATATCACCGATGTACTCCCGAGGCTGATCATGTCGGTCGCGTTTCGCGTGCATGTGGTTCAGGTTCGCCGCACTGGAAAAATAGCTGTCAAACGTGAAGTCCCCAGGGATCTCGCGCTCACAGACCCAATCAATCAGCTGCCGGAACAAGACGCCATGATCCTGAAAGTCTTCTCCGGATTCCGAGCACTGCTCACGCTTCTTAAAGCGGTGAAACTCCAACGGATAATGTTTGCCGCTGCCGCACACGTAATTGATAAACAGATAGTCATGCGCGATTTTGTGGCGGTCTTCGGCGTGATCCCAGAACCAACCGACGTCTTCGATCAGCTTGCCATCGTGGTCGATCAACACGTCGTCGATCGCGATGACGCCTTGGTCGTGGTAGCGTGTCGTGGGATCTCTTTGCAGCAGTTCCAGGCGTCGTTCGTTAAGTTGCTCGACATCCCAATCGACTTCGGTAAGAAAACGATTCCAGCAGGATTGGTCGGTGGTATCCGCGAACTCGGCATGCATCCCACTGATGGTCTTCTTCGCTGCGACCATCAGCCCCGTCAGGTATTCCAGGAAGTGTCTGCGCTGCGGGTCGCAGCTAAAACAATCGGCGAACTGAGGCAATGCTTCCTTGACGACTTCGGGAAATTCAACGATCGCGGGCATGGTCGAGACCTCCTTGCTGTTGATGAGCCATGCCTCATTAATGCGGCTCGCGCCAAAAAAATCTACAAGCAAGCAATGCATCTACAACCCCTTGAGGCTCACCAACGGGAGGCCACACAATATCTAGTGGTTGCTAGCTGACCAGAAAAACTAATTGATCTTGAAATGCAAGAATGCAAAACCTCAGTTCTAACACAATTACTTCTCCAAATTCAAACTCGTCGAACAATTCACCCGACATGCCTATCTTCGGGTCGAGGAGGCTCAAATGGGGAATCAGGGGAGAACTTCATGCGTCCATTCCCCGATCTGCGACACGCATCCGAATATAGAGAGTAATGACCAAACTCCTGGCCTCGTGTCGGGATGACAGGCGGTCAAGCGAGATTAATCATTACCAGAGTCGCCGGGGACTGCGGAGGCGAAGGATGAACGTCGAAGTTCTGTTGTTGCGTTTGATCGCTAACCGATTACGGCACACCGTGTGGCCAGCGCACTTTCTGCTGTTGACGATCGCCGCTGCCGCATTGTCCACAGTCTTGGCTCCTGGCCAGACCTTTGGACAGACGGTGAGGCCTGAACCGCCAAGGCTCACGGTGGCGCAGAAGAAGATCGTCCAGAAGTTTGAAAGAGAACTGAATACCAAACTCAACTCGAAAGGCAACCCTGGTGACAAAGACACCTGGTACGTGATCCTGTTCACAGATACCGCTGCGGGTGCCAGACAGTCAAGTTCCGTATCCGGTGAAATCCTGACAATTACTCGCGAATTGCAAGCGGCCCGTCACAGTGCGGTCAAGATGACACAAGGTCGCAAAGAAGCCGCGTTGCTACTTCTGCAGTGTCTCTACGCCGGGAACTCGGCGGCATCGAAACTGCGGCCGACAGCAGGTGGGAGGACGGAGCGGACGAGCGCAGGTGGCGAGAAGTGCTGGCGATATTGGTTTTTCGCGAACGAGGAGCAGGCCAAGGCGTTCTTCGACCGGCTCAATCCTGAGTAAAAAGACAAGATGCGTATCCGGTTCACACAGCTTGTTCTTGGTTTTGCCGCTGCGTTCGCGGAATCGACGTACGTGGCTCGTTCGTGCAGAATACTTTGAACAGGAGGAAACAGAGGCAACGGAGTTCAGTATTCACGCTTTCTCTGTTCTCTCAGTTGCCTTCTGTTCAAGAAGTTCGCAGTAACATTCCGCTGGCTAAGGCTCACGGCGGCTCAAATGGGAAACGAGCGGGCAAAGCGGCGCGTTGGCCTTGCCCACTATACTACTGGTTTCAATGCTGCTACGAGCGTCGCCCGAAACGCTCATTGCTGTGCCGTCTCGCGGCGCCGCAGCATCGCCGCCAAGCCAAAACACGCCCGCATGGTCGTGCTGGCCAACGTTCTTGCTAGATTCGGCGGCGGTTGCGGAGTGGGCGGATTGAGCCGCCGCTCGAAAGTAACGTACCCCAAGGGTTTCCCCTCGTCGTCTAGGTGTTCGACTCGCGTCCACATGGGGTCGAAGGCCCAAACCGTCTTGCGTGTCTTTGTCATTGTCACGTCCTCCAAGTTAGGTTTCCTCGCCATACCTACCTTCGGTGGAACGTTTTCAAACGGGGATTGGCGAGGGTACGTCATGCGCCCATTCCCCAAGCTGCGACACGCACCCGAATAGAGAGAGTAATGAACCAACAGATGGATTGGCGTCGGAGCGACAGGTGGCCTAACGAAACTGATCAATGCCAGAGTTGCGGGGAACGGCTTTGCACTATCGTCGAGCGGCATATAAGAATGCCGACGTCACAGATCCTTGGAAGTTGCGCACGCTGTCTCAAATACCGCACTTCGCAACGAGATAACTGGCCGACCATGACATCAAAGCGATCAGCACATTTCCCGACCACCGCCTGGAGCGTCATTCGTCAAGCCAAGGATCGAGACAATGCTGAGTATCTCACGGCGATGAACCGATTTATGGCGGATTACTGGCGACCCGTGTTCTATTTCGTTCGAGCGCGAGGTTACTCTTTCGACCGCGCCCAGGACGTTACGCAGGATTTCTTCATTCGCTTGCTCGAAAAAGACTGGATCGCCAAGGCCGATCGTGAGCGAGGACGCTTCCGCACGTTCTTGTTGACGATTCTGACTCGGTTTCTCTCAGACCAAAGCGTTCCACGTGCGCCGAAGCAAAAGACGTTCGATCAACAGTTGGTGACGATTTCGGCGCTGATCGGAGATGACGAGCGAAGTTTTGAACCATCGGACGAGATGACTGCCGACGCGGTGTTCATGAAACGGTGGGCGCAAGCGCTGATCGCCAACGTCTTACGACAAGTGTCCCGCTGGTGTGATGATCGCGGTCGCCCCGACTGGTTCGAGATATTCTCTCGTCACAACTTCCCGCCGCCCGGAACAAGCACGATGAAAAAGACGGCGCTTGCCGCACGCTTTAGTTTGTCTCGCGACCAGGTTCGTTACGCTGCCGACCAAGTCAACGAACAATTCGTACTGCTTCTACGGCAAGAAGTGGCGGATCAAGTCGGGACCGACGCGGATATCGATGCCGAGATTCGTGAACTAGAAAGCCTGCTTGATTGACGGTCAGAGCCTTGGAGGGGACCGAGCTGATTCAGTTGTTCCTCCCTTGGTGAGCGCGGATGGTTGGTGCTTGCGACGAATGAAATGACTGACGACGCATCCAAACGCCCCTAGTAATCATTGTCAATGCTTTCGATGCGCGGACACGAAGTTTCGATATCTCTCGCTCTCTATCGTCGCGCAAATG
Source organism: Planctomycetota bacterium (assembly GCA_963204995.1). GTDB lineage: Bacteria > Planctomycetota > Planctomycetia > Pirellulales > Pirellulaceae. Next base: position 3,958 of record CAUJKL010000074.1, read on the forward strand.
ATACTGCCAATTGTGAGAGACAACAAACCGCTTGGAGCTGAGGTTTTTGATTGCACGAAACCTGATTCGGTGAGACACCCCGACATCGCCTGAGGCGTGAAGGCATTGTGATTTTCGCGGCCCCGACATCCATCGCTGCGCGAAGTTAAAGGTGATAACACCCACGATTTCGCTGCGTACTTCGGTTATCGCGACCTGAGCCAACGACTGCTCCAGCCGAAACTGCTCCAGTGGACGCGTTCAGGGGGTGGTTAACCAAGTGCACCTTGAAAACTATCCGACCTCGGATGTTTCAGCACTTTCGCAGCCCAGTAGCCAGATGTGGATCCGTGAGTGAGATCGTCACAGCATGAATTTGTCCGCCACTTCATTACGCGTTACACGGACTCGACCAGCGACGATAGTCTTTCGAACCCCAGCTTCAAAACATCGCGTGGATCTTGCGCCCACAGTTG
>CAUJKL010000075.1 GCA_963204995.1 Planctomycetota bacterium
CGACTAAACCTTGAAAAGCACGGGGGGCGGGCGGCTGAGTCTGCGAAGCCCCGGTCTGGGGTAATGCGGGGGCTTCGCGGACTCAGCCACAAGCCACCCCCAGTCCATCAAGTTAGTCCCTGGACGATCCTAATCGAGTCCCAATACGTCGTACATCGAGTACAACCCGGGCGCTTGATTTGCGATGAACTTGGCGGCCTGCAGTGCTCCCAACGCATAGCAGTCTCGATTCGACGCACGCACGGTCAACTCGATCGTTTCCCCCAGCAGGCCGAAGATGATCGTGTGTTCGCCGGGGTTGTCGCCGATGCGGATGGCGTGATAGCCGATCTCGTTGTGCGGTCGCTGGCCGGTTTGGCCTTCGCGACCGTGTTGGTGCTTGGTTAGTTCCATCGCTTCGGCGATCAACTCGCCGAACTTCAATGCCGTCCCACTTGGTGCGTCTTCTTTGTAGCGATGGTGGCGTTCGAGGATCTCGACGTCGGCACCGCCCGGTGCATCCTTGAGCGTTCGTCCGGCAATCGATGCCAGCTTCATCGTTAAGTTGACAGCCATACTCATGCTGGGAGCCCAGACGATTGGGATCTGTTGCCCGGCGGCGCGAATTTCGGCCTTTTGCTCCTCCGACATTCCGGTGGTGGCCAAAACGAGCGGCCGTTTGTACGTGACGCAAGATCGGACGAGGGCGATCGCGGACCCGGGCAGCGAGAAATCGATTACGGCATCGGCGGCAAAGTCGAGTGACGAAGTGAGGGGCACGGCAGCTTCGGCGACACCGGCTAATGCACCTGCATCGCGACCGAGGTCCGGGTGCTTTGCATGCTCGATGGCGGCGACAAGTTGAAAGGCGAGATCGCTCGTACTAAGAGCGACAAGCCGCTTCCCCATACGACCTGCGGCACCATGAATGGCGAGTTTTATGACGTCCATTTTACTGATCCTTCTATTGCAGTGCGGCTGACGCGAAGTTCGCGCAGCGGTTAAGTATCGGCAGGCAAATCATGCCAGTTGCCGCCACGATGCCACTTGTCGAAGAACGCTTTGTCTTCTTTCTCGGCGATCTTGCCGCCAAGTTCGCGGGCTTTCATTCGCACGATGCCGGCTTGTTTGGTTTCGCCCGCAGCCGCGTGCGCACGGGCAAGGGCGTCGTAGGCAAAGGCCGAGTCCCAATCGGCTAACTCATTGGCATTCTTCTTCGTCAATTCGAGGCAACGGAGTGCATGACGCATCGCGCTCGGGCCATATCCGAGTGCCGCATGGACGTTGGCAACGAGGCACTCCGCGCGAGCATGATTCGCTGCACTGCCGACTTGAAGCCAATGATGGCACGACGCATGGGCCGCGTGCAGCATCTGCTCGGCGCCCGGCGCATCGTATTGTCCGGCTTCGAGCCAATCCCACGCCGCGTTGTTTAACTCGACAGCAAACCAGCGGTTTGCCACCTTAAGGTCGAAAGAAGGTTCGGGCATGAGAGCTCTCGCAAGGCCAATCAGCTATATAACTGGATCGCCTTGATAATCTCGCCGAGATCGTTGGGAACTGCAACTGCCCGATTGGCAAAGCTCGCTCGTTTTACGTCGCGGCTGCCCAGGACTTCGTTGAACTTGTCCTGGTCGGTCGTATGGTAGGCGACCGTCGCAGTCGGGTCTTTCAATAAGTGGCCCGTGAGGATACAGACGACGCGTTCGTCAGCGCCGATCACGCCCTGCTCGCGGAGCAGCTTGGCTCCGGCCACACTCGCGGCACTGGCGGGCTCACAGCCGATGCCACCAGCACCGACTTGCGCCTTCGCATCCATGATGTCTTGGTCCGTGACTTGCCGGACGACTCCGTCGCACCCTTCGAGAGCACGAAGGCACTTGTTCAAATTGACTGGTCGATTGATCTCGATGGCGCTAGCAATTGTCGATGCTTTTTTGTTCTCGCGGTCCAGGTCTTCGTAGTACTCGCAAACGGCTGCTCCAGGTCCAACACCCTTATTCCACCGCACCCCGCGCTTCTCGTACAACTCGTACAGGGTATTCGCACCCGCTGCGTTGATGACCGCCAGACGTGGAATCCGGTCGATCAGTCCTAACTCATGCAGTTCGGAAAAGGCCTTCCCAAAAGCGCTTGAGTTGCCGAGGTTTCCGCCGGGAACGACGATCCAATCTGGAGTCTCCCATCGCAGGGCCTCCAACACGCGATACATGATTGTCTTCTGTCCCTCCAGTCGGAAGGGATTCACGCTGTTGACGAGGTAGATCCCCAGGTCTCGCGAGACTTCCTTGACGCGAGCCATCGCATCGTCGAAGTCGCCTGCGATTTGGACCGTCAACGCTCCGTAGTCCAACGCTTGCGACAACTTGCCGTAGGCGATCTTCCCCGACCCAACAAAGATCACGGCCTTCATCAGACGAGTGACGGAACAATACATCGCCAACGAGGCACTCGTATTTCCGGTCGATGCACAGGCGGCGCGTTTGGCACCGGTCACGCGAGCGTGTGTAAAAGCAGCAGACATGCCGTTGTCTTTGAAGCTGCCGGAAGGATTCATGCCCTCGTATTGGAGAAAGAGTCCCCCCGCATTGATGCCAACGTACTTGGCAACGGAATCGGCCTTTTGCAGCAGGGTTTGCCCCTCGCCAACGGTCACGACGTCCTTGGCATCGGCGAACGGAAGCAATTCGTGGAATCGCCACACACCGCTAAACCGGAGCGGTTCGTGACGCCGAGTCCACATTTGCTCGAAGTCGCTGAGACGGGTCGGCGGTTTGACTCGATTCCAATCGTACAGGACGTCTAGCAGATCGCCACATTTGCGGCAGGCAACGCGGACTTCGTCCGTACCATAGGTCTCCCCGCACTGAGGGGAAATGCAACGTTGATAGGCGAGATCAGTGAGCGCCACGGGCTAACCATTTGCTACGACAAGAGTTCCTACTACGACATCGGTCACTGGCTAAGTCTACGTTAGCCCTTTTGCATCATCAAGGAGAACGACTTTGAACGTGTCATTGAGCATGGATTTGAGCTGTAAGTTATTTGATGAAAGGTGTTTGTGTTGTATATGGAACCTCGACGCTTGCTCTTTGACCCTTTGACATCGGGTATGCCGGCATTTAAAATCGACGGGCTGTAGACACGAGATCGGTCCTTTGCCGTGTGACATGGGAGTACAACTATGAAGAAGCCAGAGATGCGAGTTTACAAGGAACGCCTGCTGCTTATTCGCGCACGACTTCGTGGCGATGTCCATGCGATGACCGAAGCGGCTTTGAGTAAGACGAGAAGCGAAGCCAGCGGAGATCTTTCGAGCATGCCGATCCACATGGCTGACGTGGGGACCGACAACTACGAACAAGAATTCACGTTGAGCATGCTTCAGAACGAGGAAGAGACCCTCGACCAGATCGAAGCTGCTCTTGAACGGATCGAAGACGGGATCTATGGTTCGTGTGTCGAATGCGACGGCCGAATCACAAAGACCCGCCTCAATGCAATCCCTTACACGCCATTCTGCATCAAGTGCGCCAGCAAGCTCCAAGGCCGATAACCCATTGGTGGCAAGCGACGCCATCCCACGCAGTCGTTATGTGATCTTCGGGATCGTTTCAGTACTTGGCTGTGCGGCGGATCTTTTAACGAAGCAATGGGTTTTCCAATGGCGAGGCTTGCCGCGCGAGGCGAATGAGTGGTGGCTGTGGGAGCCGTACGTCGGCATCGAAACGGCGATCAACATCGGGGCGTTGTTTGGACTGGGTGGCGGATATGGCCATATTTTCGCTGGCCTTTCTGTCGTTGCAGCCGTAGGTATCGTCCTCTGGCTGTTTCGCTTTGGCGCGGCCCACGATCTGTGGCTGACCTGGGCGTTATCGCTCGTGATGGGCGGCGTTTTTGGCAACCTCTATGACCGTCTGGGGTTATGGATTAAGCCTGGATATCCTGTGCAATGGAACAGCGGCGTTCGTGACTGGATTCTCTTGCGCTACGGACAACATACCTGGCCGAATTTTAACATCGCGGATTCGCTCTTAGTATGCGGCGCGATCATGTTGATGTTGCACGCTTTCTGGGAACGGCCGAACGACAAGCCGATACCTCACGCCAAGTCGGGTTCCGCCACATAATCTCCACGAAGCTCTCGGCCTCAATCTGGTCGAAGCGGTAGACACGTCATTCAAGCCTCAGAACTCCTGACCCAGGAGCCGAGAACTCTGGGAGTCCGCAGATTCTCGACGAGGCAGCGGGAAAATGAGGTGATACCAAAATCCAATTCGTGGTTCACGGTGCTTTCCACCGGATCAGGAGTTCTGAACCTGAAGCATACGCCAATCACACTGCAATCTACGTTGCTTGCGTGTCAGGCTTCCAGGGTGCATTCGCTGAATCTCCTGCATTGATCAGCCTCGTGGCTTCACGTCCAAAACCTTTGCTAGTTTGGCGATCTGCCGATTCTCGCGACGTACCAATTGACCACAGGCGGCGGCAATGTCGCTGCCGAGCGAGTATCGCAGTGTCGTCTTGAATCCGAAGTCTCGAATAGTCTTAGCAAACGAAAGTCGCGTTTCACGGTCACTGCCGACCAGTTGCGGAGCGTCTTCGATTGGGTTGTAAGGGATCAGGTTGACATGCACGTTCAGTCCCGTGAGCCACGCCGCGAGCTCGCGAGCGTCGTCCTGCGAGTCGTTCACACCGGCGAGCATCAGATACTCGATCATTACGCTCGTCGACTGCTGACGATTTACCTCGATGATCGTTCGGCGCAGTTCCTCTAACGGGAACTTGGCGGCCAGCGGGATCAGCCGCATCCGAACATCCTGGCGCACACTATGAAGACTGAGCGCCAGGTTAACCTTGGGAAATCGTTCGACACAGCGCAGCATCGCGTCGGCGACTCCGACCGTCGAAACAAGCACCTTTGTCGGTGTGAAGTTGAAGAACTGTGGAGAAATCAGCAACTCAATTGCTTGATATAGATTCTCTTCGTTACGAAACGGTTCGCCCATCCCCATAAACACGATATTACGTAACGAGCGTCCCTCTTCGGCGAGGAGCTGCCCGGCCCGTAGCACCTGATCGAGAATCTCGTCGGCGGTCAGGTTGCGGGCGATACCCATCTTGCCCGTGGCACAGAACTCACATGCTGCGGCGCACCCCACCTGACTCGATACGCACAACGTCGTCCGGCCCGTTTCGATCCGCAAGATGACCGCTTCAATCAGCATCCCGGCAGCCGTTCGCAGCAGTAACTTGGTTGCTCCATCGGTGTTCGAGTCGCAGCGACGAAACAGGTCGAGCGAGTGCAGTTTCACACGAGCCGCGGCGGGGAATTCCTTTAGCACCACGTCGTCCGACGAGTATCGCTTTAGCATCGCGTTGCGGAGACTGCGAATCCGCGCAGGGTCGAGTTTAAGCTCGCGACGAAGTTGCTCGATGCCGGGTTGATCGAACGGACTGATTGACGGGAGCGTGGTCATAAAGGTGCAGCTCAACTCGTGCTGCTATTGCACGGCCTTGTCCGAGATATCCTTTCGGCACCAGGCACCTTCCCAGCGAATGCACTTAACGGCTTCATACGCGCGGCGTTTGGCGTCCGAGATCGAATCTCCCATCGCCGTAACCCCGAGTACACGACCGCCGTTCGACACGACTTGGCCATCCAACGTTGCCGTGCCGGCATGAAAGACCTTTACATCGGGAAGCTTGGCGGCATCGGCCAGACCACGGATTGGTTTGCCGCGTTCGTACGGGCCGGGATAACCTTCGCTCGCCATGACCACGCAGACTGAGGGACGTGGATCCCATTCGAGCCCACCGAACTTGTCGAGTTCTCCCGAGACGGTGGCGTCGATGACGTCGACGATGTCGGACTTTAGTCGCAACAGCAAGGGCTGGCATTCGGGGTCGCCAAAGCGAACGTTGTATTCCAAGACCTTCGGGCCTTGGTTCGTCATCATCAGACCTGCGTATAACACGCCTTTGAACGGGTTACGAGATCGCTTCAACGCGTGAACTGTCGGCACGAGAATGTGTTCTTCGATCCAGCGAAGTTTCTCGGCATCGACCAGCGGGGCAGGGCAGTAGGCACCCATGCCGCCGGTGTTCGGCCCCGTGTCGCCATCGTGAGCAGGCTTGTGGTCTTGTGCGGGGGGAAGAGTAACGATCGTACGACCGTCGACAATTGCGAGGACACTTGCTTCTTGCCCGTCCAGTCGTTCTTCGATGACAAGCCGATTACCGGCATCGCCGAACTCGCGGTCTCGAGCGATGCGGTTAATGGCTTCCAGAGCTTCCGATCGTTTCGAGCAGACGATCACGCCTTTGCCGGCTGCCAGTCCATCTGCCTTGATGACGACCGGCACGGTTTGCTTTTCGTCTGGATATCGCTCGGTAATGTAGCTGGCCGCACGATGAGCATCTTTGAATACTTTGTAATCGGCGGTCGGGATGTTGGCATGATGGAGAAGATCTTTGCAGAAGACCTTGCTGCCTTCCAATTGAGCGGCCGCTTTGCTGGGCCCAAAGACACGTAGTTTGGCTTTCTCAAAGGCATCGACAATCCCCGCCGTCAACGGAGCCTCGGGGCCAATGATCGTCAGTTCAACCTTGTTTTCCTTGGCGAATTTGATCAGTCGCGGGAAATCATCCGCTTTGATGTCGACGTTCTCAGCATCTTCGGCGGTCCCAGCATTTCCCGGTGCCACAAACACGCGACTCGCACGTGGACTCTTGCCAATCTTCCAAGCTAACGCATGTTCACGTCCGCCGTTTCCGATCACTAAGACATTCATATCGCATTCATTCCTTGCCGAGTTGATCGACCTCGTAAGCTGTGGCGAAGCGTCATGGCGTTACAATTTCGATCTGTACAGCGTACCCAATTGGGAACCTGATTCTAGGTCGCGTGAGCCGTAACGAAAACCAGTCGCTCACAGCCTGTGGCTAATTGTCGCATCATCGGGGTAGTTGACAATAAACACTGGTGAGATACAAATTTGGGCTCGGTTCCGTGAAAAAACTTCACAAGCAGAGCTCGCGAAGCGACTTCTCGTATTCAAGCTCTTGACTGACAACCGTTTGTGGTGGTTCAAGGTTCATGGCTGACAAAGAAAAACCGTCGATACAAGACATTCTAGCTGCTGCCCGCAAGCAAGATGGTGGTGGTGGTGCCGCGCCCGCTGCGGAGAGTGCGCCGACCGAGGCACCAAAGCCAGCGGCTAAGCCTGCTGCGCCGGCGAAGCCCGGTAAAATGAGTGTCGCCGAGATGCTCGCTGCGGCTCGATCCGGTGATGGCGGTGGTGCGTCGGCAGAGCCTGCTGCTCCAGCGGCAGCGAAGCCTGCTGCGGCTTCAGGTGCTGCGAAGAAGCCAGGGCAAATGTCGGTCGCTGAGATGCTGGCTGCGGCTCGAGCTGAAAGTAGCGGTGGTGAAGCGGCAGTCAAACCTGCTCCTGCCAAAAAGCCAGCGGCGGCCAAAGCTGCGCCAGTTGCGAAGGAGAAGGAGCCTGTCGCTGAGAAGCACGCTGGTCCGAAAGATACAGCAAGCATTTTGGCAGCCGCTCGCAGTGGTGCCGTCAAGCCAGGGCCGATTACGAAGGCCGAGGCTGCCGCTCGTGCGGCGGAAGCGGGTGCTGCTGCTGTGAAGAAAAAGTCGGCCGCACCGCCGATGCCGTCAAAGCCGGATTATGCGAAGGTCGCACCGGCAGCAGCGGCTGCTGCTTCCACGGAGCGGCGAGGCTTTCTCGTTGCGGCAACGGCAATTTTTGCGGGCACGTTTTTTCTGACGTCCTCGCTGGCGATCGGTTTTAGCTCGCTCGCTGTCACGACGCTGTTGTGGGTGCTCGGTTCCGCTCGTTTCATGTTTCCGAATATTCTCACGGAGCCGCCGACTAAGTTTAAGGTTGGCTTCCCCGATGAGTATGCTCCGGGCCAGGTTGCCACGAAGTTTATCGCTCAGTTTGGCGTGTGGGTGGTAAGGTACGAATATAACGGTGCGCCGGAAATCTACGCGTTACAGTCGGTCTGTACACACTTGGGTTGCACGCCGAACTGGTTGGAAGGCGAGCAGAAGTTTAAGTGTCCGTGTCATGGCAGCGGTTTCTACAAGGACGGGATCAATTTCGAAGGGCCTGCGCCACGGCCTTTGGAACGATTTGCGATCCGGCTTGCCGATGACGGCCAGTTGGAAGTTGATAAGAGTCGAAGATTCAAGGAAGAGGTTGGGCAGTGGAATGACCCGGCTTCTTTCGTTTCCGTCTGATAGGTTCTTTTTCTGTGTTTTTTTTGAGTCTCGTGCGAGTGTGTCAGTTCGGCTGGATTAAATATGCCACCTCTTGATGAAATTATTCGTGGTTCGCAGATCTGGAAGAGTATCTTTCGGCATCCCGCGCCTGTTGATCGCCGTAATCGCGTTGTCGTGATACTGACGAACTTCTTCCTGCACCTTCACCCGGTGTCGATCAAGAAGCAAGGTATCGCGCTGAGTTATACGTGGTGTATGGGCGGTGTCACCTTCTTTCTGTTTCTGGTGGAAACAGTCACTGGTGTGTTGTTGATGTTCTATTATCGCCCGACGTTAGAGTGGGCGTACAACGACATTCTGGCGTTGCGGGATGTCGCATCGCTTGGCATTCTGCGCGAGATTCATCGCTGGGGTGCCCATGCGATGGTGATTACCGTCTGGCTGCACATGTACCGGGTCTTTTTGACCGGCAGTTATAAGCCGCCTCGCGAATTCAACTGGGTGATTGGTGTCGTGTTATTGTTGCTGACCCTGTTGCTTTCGTTCACGGGTTACTTATTGCCCTGGGATCAGTTGGCGATTTGGGCGATCACGGTCGGATCGAATATGGCCCGCGCTCATCCATTCCTGGGACACGAAGGTCCGGGGTCTGCGCTGTTGACGTTGGACGGAATTGACATGATCACAAACGCTTCGGATGCTCGCTTCGGCTTGCTGGGCGCGAGATTCGTGGGCGAAGAAACGCTGAACCGCTTCTATGTGTTGCACTGTGTGGCGATACCTCTGGCGGCAGCGTTGTTGATGGCGATCCATTTCTGGCGAGTTCGTAAAGACGGTGGAATCAGCGGTCCGTTGTAGTCGTTGCGGGCTGGTCGAATATTTGATGATCGATAGAGTGTCGAGGCGTTGCTGGCTTGGCGACCGCTCGAATACATAGGACGCAATGAGGCCATGCACGGTCACGTAAGTTACGAAGATTTTATTTTGCAGGTCTCAGGGTTTCTGACGGCCTATTACCTCTTCGTCGCCATGATGAATGCGTTGGCTGCGCTCTACTTGTGGCAGTCAGGGCGGGCGAAGAAATTGCTGCGATTGCCTGGCTCTAGCCTCTCGTTTACGACGGTTCACGTGTGGTTGTTGGTGGCTGGCGTATTCACGATTCTAAGTGCTTACGCGACCAATGGCGGAGCGGCGGCTTTGTCCTTGCCTATTGCGTTTCGGGCAGCAGTCGACGCGATTATGGGGCCGGTTGTTTATACCGTCGGTCTCCTCCTGTTGTTGGTGGGCATTTATGTAGGTCGAAAGTTCTTCGTCAAGCCGACGGTCGCCTGGGCTGGGTTGAATTTGTCGTTGTTGTTAATGGGTCTGTCGATGACGGACATGGACTTTGCGTCCATCGTCATGAAGCCCGACAACGTGCCCATCGTGGCGATGATTTACCTTCTTGGCTACTTCACTTGGCTGTCGGGTTATAAAGCGGTTCAGAACGACGAGCGAACCGCTCGCGGTGAAGTTCCGCTCGAAAAGCTCGACGACGAAAAAGTTCTGGTGTGGCCCGATTTGGTGTACATCGAACTGATCTGCATGGTCGCGCTGACGGCCTTGTTGTTTGTCTGGGCGATCCTGCTACAGGCCCCGCTTGAAGAGCCCGCTAGCAGCGTGAAGACTCCCAATCCCTCGAAGGCTCCTTGGTACTTCCTGGGCCTACAGGAAATGTTGGTTTATTACGATCCGTGGATGGCAGGTGTCGTGTTGCCGGGTGTTGTTGTCGGAGGGTTGATGGCGATTCCGTTTATCGATTTCAATAAGCGAGGCAACGGCTACTACACCATCAACGAGCGCAAATTCGCTTACTGCACGTTCCAGTTTGGCTTTCTCGTCTTGTGGGTCACGTTGATCGTGATGGGTACGTTTTTGCGGGGTCCGAACTGGAATTTTTTCGGGTTCTACGAAACTTGGGATGCGCACAAGGTGGAGGCGTTGAATAACGTCGACTTGTCGCAGTATTTCTGGGTCGACCTGTTGCAGATGGGTCGTCCGAAGGCAGCCGACAGCGCCTCGATGATCGTGAAGATCGGTTATATCGCGCTCCGCGAGTCGGTCGGTATCGCGTTGTTGTTATTTTATTTCGGCGGCGGACCACCGGCGATGGTGATCTACAGTAAGTTCTTCCGTGAGATGTTTTTGCGGATGGGGTTCGTGCGCTACATGGTCTTGTCGAACTTGATTCTTTTGATGGCCTTGTTGCCGATTAAGATGCTTGCTCGGTGGACGGTGGATCTGAAGTATTTCGTCTCGATTCCCGAGTATTTTTTGAACTTCTAGTTGATACCGCCTTATAGGGCGGGGATGGAACGATGCCGGCAACGGAACAAACCTGGCGCAGTACAAAACTGCTGCATAAGATCTTTGCGGTCACGAGCGTGCTCATGCTCGCTTCCACGATCTGGGTGCTCGCGAAAGATCATGCACGCGAGTGGAAGACGTATCAGCGAACGGCCAACCAGGTCGAGTTGACGCTGACCGATTGGCGCAAGATTCAGTATGCAACGAACGACGCGTTGGCCGAGCATGCGGCATTGGTCGAGCGGCTGGATACCGCTCGCGGCCAGGCAATTGACTGGTCCCTCGCAGACGAGTTCGTTAAGCAGGTTGAGGCGAGTCCGGTCACGGCGGGAAGCGTGAAAGCGGCTAAGGCGCTAGAGGCTCGCGTAAAGGAGTTAACGGATCTCGAGGGAACTCCCAAGGCCGAGGCGGCACGCGACAACATCATCGCTCAAGCGCGAGATATCGTAGCTACGTTGCGAGTTACCGAAGAGACGCGGCTCGGCAATCTGAAATTCGCACGTGCTGACCGGGACGCGGTGATTGCTACGTTAGGCTTGCTGGTTCGCGACCATAAGCCCGCCAAGGAGATGGAGGCACAGCAAATCAAGGTCGATGCCGCACTGGCTAAAGTCGATACCTTGCAACGGGAGTATGACGAGGCCAAGACGCAACGGTTGAAGTTGCAGGCCATCATCAAAAAGATCACCTCCGCTGAAGATGCCGCCCAGGAAGCGCTGGCCAAGAACCAAGCCGGATTGATGCAGCTTGATACGGCCGAAACGGAAAAGCGATCGACGTATATCACTTGGTATAAAGATTTCATTCCGCTGCCCGGTAAGCGGTGGCTCGAACTGCCGATTCTCGATGCCTTCAATTCGCCGCGCAAGATCGACAATCTTTGGAGCGATGGACTGCTGATCGATTACAACTTCAGCAAGGTACGGCGTTTCGATCGCTGTACGACTTGCCATCAGTCCATTGAAAAGACAAATCCTGGCTCGGCAGTCGATCCGGCGTACGTCAACGAAAACCTCATCGACTTTGTCTTGTCAGCTCCCGAGTCGATTGAAGCGTCAGATAATGTTGCGGAGCAAACGGCTGACGATTTACTCGCTCAATACTACGGCTTACGTTTGGCTCCCGAAGGTGTGCTCGCGGTCAACGATGTTACGGTTCAGTTTGTGCGGGCGGAATCGCTGGCATCGCAGGCAGTGCCGATTGTTGAAAACGAGGTGGCTTCCGCATCAGGTGCCGACATTCGAAATCAGTTGTTGAGTGGCGGCAACGGTGAAGACGTGCCCGGCGTCGGACTGAAACTCGCGGACGTTATCGCCGGGATTGATGGCGACCCGATTCGCGATGTTGGCAAAGCGTTGTTTCGTCTGCTTGATGCTGCCGAGTCCGGTAAGACGTTGACTTTGACGATTCGCCGTGGCCTGCCCAATCCGTATACTTCGCATCCGCGTTTGGATTTGTTCGTCGGTTCGCTCAGTCCGCATAAGAAGGCCGATTTCGCCTGCACCATCTGTCACGAAGGGCAGGGGAGTGCAACGGCTTTTGAGTGGGCGTCGCATACGCCAAATACAAAGCTTCAATCGGAAGAGTGGTCGCGTGAACTGGGCTGGTCGGATAACCCACATTGGATTTATCCGATGTACCCGAATCGGTTCGCCGAGGCGTCTTGCATTAAGTGTCACCACGACGTTACCGAGCTGGAGCCGAGTGAGCGGTTTCCCGATGCTCCCGCACCAAAAGTCGTGCATGGGTACAACCTCGTTCGCAAGTTCGGATGTTACGGTTGTCACGAGATCACGGGAGTTGATCGGGGTCGACGCGTTGGCCCTGACTTACGTCTGGAGCCCAACTTTTTTGCGGCCGCGCTCCAGTTGCAAACGGAGCCAGGTTTCTCGAGTTTTTCACAAGACGTGAAAAATTGGACGGCGGAACTCGCAGAGCATCCGGAACGAGACGCCGTTCGTCACCGTATCTACGAGGCGTTGCAAGCTGACGGTGAAGCCGAGTCGCCAGCGCTATCGACCCGAACGCACGCGACGCTTGTTCCCTTGTTCAAGGACGTCGAAAACGCCGGCGAGCTTCGCAAGGTGGGGCCGAGCTTGCGTTATGTGAAGCAGAAGCTGGACTCGGAGTTCATGTTTGATTGGATTCGTGCTCCCAAGAACTTCCGCCCGACGAGTCGCATGCCGCAGTTCTTCGGCTTGTGGAGCCACTTCACCGAAGGCCCTGATGCCAAAGCGACCGAATTCGAACCGCTGGAGATCCTCGGGATCGTCAGTTTTCTGAACGGTCGTTCCCAGGACTTTGCTTACTTGGAATCTCCCGAGGGTGTCGCAGAGGCATCGGCGGAACGAGGCAAGGTGTTGTTCGAGGAACGCGGCTGCCTCGCGTGTCACAATCACAATGCGTTTCCCGACACCGCCACATACCGAGACCAAGACGAGATCATGCAAGGACCGGACTTGTCCGGCATTGGGACTAAGTTTAGCACCGAGCGAAACCCGGACGGTGCCAAATGGTTGTACAGCTGGATCAAGCAACCTTCACGTTATCACGCTCGCACGGTGATGCCTGACTTGTTCCTGACACCGATTAGCCAGGCGGATGGCACGAAAACGGACCCAGCTGCGGACATCGTGGCCTACCTTCTGGAGAATTCGAAAGTCGATTGGCACCCAGCCGAGGGCACGCTGGCGAGTCCGGCGGACGCGAACTTGGAAACGCTGGATCGCTTGGTGCTCGAAAACTTGAAGGACGCGTTTGCGGAAGCGGCGGCGATTCGGTATGCCAAGCAAGGTATTCCTTCTACGTTGCGCGACGAATTAAAGGGAGCTGAGATTGAATTGCTGACCGACCCCACGGGGGCCGATGCGGCAGCTGAATTGACGACCGAGGCAAAGTTGCTATACCTCGGCAGCAAGTCCATTTCCAAGTACGGCTGCTACGCCTGCCATGACGTGCCGGGCTTTGAGGATGCCAAGCCAATCGGGACCGTGTTAGCCGATTGGGGACGTAAGGAATCGAGCAAGTTGGCGTTCGAGCATATTTCGCATTATCTCGAAGGGCATGGCCACGCTGGCCACGACAAAGCAGCGGCCCATGAAGGCGGTGCTCATGCGGAAGAATCGTCCGTCGTTGACGATGGCGAGACCGAAGAGATGCGTGAGTTTTATCACGGTCAGATCGAATCGCTTCACCGTGAAGGGTTCCTCTATCAGAAACTCGCCGAGCCGCGCAGTTATGACTATCACAAGACGGAAAACAAGAAGTACAACGAGCGTCTTCGCATGCCGAAGTTCCCGTTGACCGCTGCGGAACGCGAGGCCGTAATCACGTTTATCATCGGCCTGGTCGCCGATCCGCCTTCGGCCAAGTATGTCTATCAACCAGATCCCCGTCAGGCGGCCATCATCGAAGGACGACAGGTTCTCGACAAGTTCAATTGTGCCGGCTGTCACATGCTGGAGCCCGAGCGGTGGAACATCGCTCATACTGTCGACGCGTTTGGCGAACAGCCCGCGAGCAAGGCGTATCCGTTCTTGAAGACGCACTTCACCACGGACGAACTGGCTGATTCGGCGAAGAAGGATAGCAGCGGTTTACTGCATTCGATTCTGAAGGGAATGCCGGCGTTAGAGGATCTTCCGGACGGCGTTCATCCTTTGATCTACGACGATTTCGGCGATCCCGTTGTGGATGACGACAGTTACTCGCCCGAGAAGCTCGAGTTTCCGTTCGACCTGTGGCGGCCAACCACGATCGGCGGCAATGTTTTTGAAGTTGGCGTGTTGCCCCTTAATGTGCGTACTCCGCAGATTGAAAAGAAGTACTCGACGCGCGGAGGCTTCCTCGCTAAGTATTTGTTGCAGCCGGTTGTGCAACGCGAGAAGCAAGTAAACCCGGCTGCCAAAGGAACGGAAGCTTGGGGCTGGTTGCCGCCACCGCTGGTTGGTCAAGGCCGAAAAGTCCAGCCCAGCTGGCTGCATGACTTCCTGTTGAATCCATATGCGATTCGACCTGCTGTGGTGCTGAGGATGCCCCGATTTAATATGTCTCCCGAAGAAGCAACCAAGCTGGTTAATTACTTCGCCGCGATCGACAACGCCGACTATCCTTATGACTCCAGCGAGCGGCAGCAGGAGAATCATCTCAGCTCGCTCGATGCAGCTTATCGACAGACGACTGGGGGTGCTGGGAGCCGATTCGGCGACGCGATGAAAATCGTTACCGACAACAACTACTGTGTGAAGTGCCACTTGGTCGGTGATTTTGCACCCAAGGGAGCGGATCGTGCCAAGGCACCCAATCTCGCCGTGGTGTACAATCGTTTGCGCCCCGATTACGTGCGTGATTGGATCGCAAACCCCAAGACGTTGTTGCCCTACACCAGCATGCCCGTTAACGTGCCGTACGATCCCGATGCACCAAATCTAGGTGGAGTGAGCCAGGATCTCTATCATGGCACCAGCGTCGAGCAGGTAGAAGCTTTAGTGGACTTGTTACTGAATTTCGACAAGTACACGAAGAGCCGTAGTTCTGTCGCCGAACTGATTACAGGCGAAGCTCCTGCGGAAACGGCAGCTGCTGTCGTGCCTTCGCCTGTCGCTCAGCCCTCCGTTCCCGTCCCGGCTCCCATGCCTAAGCCAGCCGAGCCTTCGCCCGAACCGAAGCCAGCTCCAGTGGCTGCGGCAAAGACGCTGCCGGACTTTTTGAAAAATCTTCCGGAGGCCAGTGGTTGGGGTGGTCTGAAAGCTCGGTTTGTCTTCGATGGAACGGCTCCGTCGCCAACTCCAATCGTCGTCACTAAAGATCAGGAATTCTGTGGAAAGTTTGGCCTCGTGGATGAGTCACTGGTGGTCAACCCAGAAAACCACGGTATTAAGAATGTCGTCGCGTCGCTGTATCGCGGCACCGACAAGAGCCCGATTCCAATTCACGAGTCTCATCTCAGCCATGCACTAGATGACGTGCTTCTCGATAATGACAAGTGCCGATTCGAGCCCCGCGTTGCACTCCTGTGGACGACACAAAACTTAGTGATCAAGAACTCGGATGCGGTGGGACATAATACGAAGATCGAAGTAATCTCCAATCCGGCGATTAACGACATCGTGCCTGCCGGCGGAATGCTCTCGCGGCAGTTCCCGCAAGCCGAGCGTAGCCCGGCGGCACCGGTGGCGTGCAGCATTCATCCCTGGATGAATGCGTGGTTGGTGGTTCGCGACAATCCATACTTTGCCGTAAGCAACAAAGACGGGGAGTTGGAGATCGAGAACTTGCCCGCAGGCGAGTGGACGATTCAGTTTTGGCATGAAAAGCCAGGCTACGTGTCGGACGTGAAAGTCGCAGGAAAGAAGACGGAATGGAAGCGTGGTCGACTGGACGTGAAGATCGAGGATGGAAAAGTTGTGGATCTGGGTGAGGTGCAGTTCGCGCCCTGAACTTAGTCGGTAATCAGATCGGTTTAATGTTAATTGGGCTCACTTCGTAAGTTGTTGAATTAAAGAAGGAATGAAGCATCATGAGAAAAGCATTACCACTGTTGGTGTTGGCTGTGACCATCTTGAGCACCACGCTGTCGTCCGCCGCAGAGTGGGGCGATTTGAAGTTGACATTCGTCTATGACGGTACGGCACCGGTGCCGTCACCGATCAACGTAAACAAAGATCCGGAATTCTGTGGCCAGTTTGGCTTAGTGGACGAGCAGTTAGTTGTGAACAAAGAGAACGGTGGCATCGCGAATGTCATCGCGTATCTGTACACCCGCAGTGGTCCGAAACCAGCCGTACATCCCGACTACGCTGCAACTGCTGATGCTAAGCTGGTACTCGATAACAACAAGTGTCGCTTCGAGCCGCACGTGCTGTTGCTACAGACGACACAAACTCTTGTGATGAAGAACTCGGATCCTGTGGGCCACAATACGAATTACTCGACGTTCACCAATCCGCCGCAGAACATCTTGATTCCTTCGGGCGGGCAATCCGAACAGAAGTTGACTCAGCCAGAACGACTGCCAGCAAAAGTGGCGTGCAATATCCATCCCTGGATGACTGGTTGGTTGGTTGTTCAAGATACGCCGTACTCCGGCGTGAGTAACAAGGATGGTGAGTTGGTGATCAAGAACCTTCCCGTCGGTAAGTGGACATTTCAGTTTTGGCAGGAAGCCGGTGGTTATATCGCTAAAGTCAAACAGAATGGCAAGGCCACCGAATGGACGCGAGGTCGTCTTGAGGTCACGATTAAGCCAGGAATGAACGATCTCGGTGAGATCAAGTACAAGCCGTAGTAAATACCGAGCGATTACGCTCGCCACAACTTGGCAGTGGCGGGTTTCGCGAGCGAGAGAAGATAATGTTGTCGATCAGAAATGTTAGTTTTGTCGCGGCTCTCTACGTGGTGGTGTCGCTATGTGGGTGTGCTCGGGAGTTGCCTCCGTCGGTCTCGGTAAATGACGCCACGATTTCTTCCATACGCAGCGCGTTGGAAGCAGGTGTTTCTTCGGGAGACGCGGAGGCAGCCGAGGTTTTGGCCGACCCAACCGGTTGGGCGACCATTTCCGGTACATTTAAGATCAATGGCGCTGTGCCACCGAATAAGCCACTCACCATCGACAAGGACGTTGAGGTTTGTGCGCCGGGAGGCAGGCAAGTGCTGGACGACATCGTCTTAGTCGGAGCGGACGGAGTCGTTCAGAACGTCTTGGTGTATGTATCCAGTACGATTCCGTCTGACAACGCGGCTTGGATTCACGAGACGTACGCCGCAGAACGCGATGCCGAAGTTATCTTCGATCAAAAGAACTGCGTATTCCTAAGTCGATTGGGAGCCATGTGGTCGACGCAGACCTTGAAGGTATTGAATAGCGATCCCGTCGGTCACAATACGAACCTGGCGTCGTTGCGTGGTGCCAAGGCGGCGAATATATCGATTCCTGCCAACGGGTTCGCTACTTACCAGCCCGGTGCCGCGTCGCCCGCACCGTTCTCGGTGTCGTGTGCGATTCATCCGTGGATGAAAGCTTCGATGATGGTTTGTGATAATCCCTACTTTGCCGTAACCGATGCCAACGGAGCCTTCAGCATTCCCAATCTCCCTGCCGGGGTTGAGCTGGAGTTTCGCGTCTGGCACGAAAAGGCCGGATACATCCAGGCTGTAACCGTCAACAGCGCGAGTGAGAAATGGTCCAAAGGTAAATTCACTCGTAACCTTGCCGCTGGTGACGACTTCAAGATGGATGTCGCCATTGATGCCAGTGCATTTCAGTAAAGCGTTTTCAGTAGCAAGTCGTGTGTCTCGATAGTCAACAGCTCTGTCCGCCAGTGGACAACGGAATTCCCGTACCTGCGATAAAGAATATGTCTCGTTACCCTTTGAGTTCCATCCTGTCGCCTTCCTTGCTGGGTCGCGTTGCGTCTGTGATCGCGGTCGCTGCGGTGATCGGTTGTACGACGAAAGCGGAGTTCAGTCAGAACGCCGTTTACATTTTGAAACAGGAGCGTGAATCAAAAGAAGAGTTTTCCGAACAGCGACGGCAGGATCTGGCGGAATTGCTGGCAGGCATGTTTGGCACGCCGGATGAACCCAACGTTCCTAAGCTTGGCGACGTGGAAGTCACAAAGGTTCTCGACCCCAGGCATCTGCACGTGGCTGCCGGACCCGTCAGCAGCGATGAGCGCGGACGCGCTCGCGGCTTGTATCGCGAGCATTGTGCCCACTGTCACGGAGTGACCGGCGACGGTGCCGGGCCCACGGCGGCATTCTTGAATCCCTATCCGCGCGACTATCGGATGGGCGTCTTCAAGTTCAAGTCGACTCCCAAAGGCTCTCGGCCAACGCACGATGACCTGAAACAGATCTTGACGGAAGGGATTCCCGGTACGGCGATGCCTTCGTTCAAGGTGTTGGCGGAAAACGAAATCGAAGCTTTGATCAGCTATGTGCGTTACTTGAGTATCCGTGGCGAAGTCGAACGATCGTTGGTATTTCTCGCCACGAACGAGTTAGATCCCGAAGAGCGATTGTTCGATGTAACGGCAAGCTCCGACGTGAAGTCAGAACAAGCGGCTTTGGTTCGAGAGTACGCTGCTGAAGTCGTTACCAAGTGGGTCAACGCAGAATCGCAGGCGACTCCGATCGAAGCCCCCGAACCTAATCGAGACGAAATGGCGATGGCGCAATCGATCAAGCATGGTCGAGACTTGTTCTATGGCCCGATCGCGAACTGCGTGAAGTGTCATGGCGATTCGGCGTTGGGTGATGGACAGCAGAGTGACTATGACGACTGGACGAAGGAGTTGGAGCCAACGAACGAGGAGGCGCTAGATCAGTTCCTCGCACTCGGTAACTTCGTCTTGCCACCGCGCAATATTTTCCCTCGCAACCTGCGGCAAGGTGTGTATCGTGGCGGTCGCCGTCCAATCGATCTGTATCGGCGAATTCACAACGGGATTGATGGAACGCCGATGCCGGGTGCCTTGATGATCCCCGACGATGCACCAGCAGGTACAAAAGGTCTGACGAAGAGCGACCTGTGGTCGTTAGTGGACTATGTACGAAGTTTGCCCTACGAATCGATCAGCCGTCCGCCTGTGATCGAGCAAGCCTATCAGAGAGAACGTCAGTAAACCGGGAGACGAACGTGGGACGGTTTTGGAGTTTATTGTTCTTGTCGGTCCCGGTGATCGGGGTGCTGACATTCGCCTGTGCCATGGGCAACCTCTGGCCGATGAATGGCGGTTCCTTCGCATTTCCGGCCGACCAGTGGTTGCCCACGAATGTGAGCGCGGATGGCGCGGTCATCGATCGCCTGTTCATGTTCATTCTGGGGCTGACGGGCGTGATCTTCGTCGGCACGAGCATCGCATTATTTCTGTTCATTTGGAAGTATGACGCGGAGAAGAACGCCGAGCCCGTTAAGTTCACGCATGGCAGTCATGCCTTAGAAATCGTCTGGTCCATTCTGCCCGCTGCTATCTTGCTGTTCATCGCGATCTATCAGATGAACGCCTGGGCCGATGCCAAGATGCGGCGGCCTGCGGAGTCCGCTGGTGCCGATGGGATCGAAGGTACTGGTGATGACATTCCCAAACGGCCGCTGGTGGAAGTCACGGGACGACAGTTCGAGTGGCGACTTCGTTACGCGGGTAAGGACGGCGAAATCGGCACGGTCGATGATCTCTACGGCGTCAACGACCTACACGTCCCCGTCGATGAAGAGATTGTAATCGCTATTAAGAGCGAAGACGTCTTGCACAGCTTCTTCCTACCCAACTTGCGAATCAAACAAGACGTCGTACCTGGTATGAAGCAGTTTGTTTGGTTTCGAGCCAATCAAACGGGAGTGTTCGACGTCGTTTGCGCCGAGCTTTGCGGTTGGGGACATTACAAAATGCGTGGTCGCTTGACGGTCGAAAGTCGCGAGAAGTTCGATGCGTGGCTCGCCAAGCAGATTGAAGAACAAGAGCGTTCGGAGTTTATTCCGAAGGCAGGAGACGAAGATGAGTAGTACGACGGTTGATACACACGCCGGCGAGCACGCACACAGTGGCGGCGTCAGCGAATTCATTTCCAAATATGTGTTCTCCAAAGATCACAAGATCATCGGGCTGCAGTTCCTGTTCTCGACCTTATTGTGGTTTTTGATCGGTGGCTTGCTGGCGTTGGGCATTCGCATCCAACTTGCCTGGCCGTGGGAAGGCATGCCGTTGATCGGCCCCATGCTTTTTTCCGGCGAGGGCGGACAGATTTCGCCTGAATTCTACACCACGCTCTTTACCATGCATGCCACGGTGATGATCTTCTTTGTGATCATTCCGATTCTGGCCGGTGCCTTTGGGAACTATCTGATTCCACTGATGATCGGTGCCGACGACATGGCGTTCCCCACGCTGAACATGTTGAGCTACTGGTTCATGTGGCCTGCGTTCGGTTTGATCGGAATGAGCTTTTTCTTTCCACCTTACGGAGCCGGTGGCGGTTGGACTTCGTATCCGCCGCTGTCTGCCGTGTGGGAGGCAGCGCCCGGTAGCCACTGGCCGCAGACATTGTGGTTATTGGGAGTAACGTGCGTCGGCATTTCGTCGATGCTCGGGTCGGTCAACTACATGACGACCATCATTCAGATGCGAGCCCCCGGCATGACCATGTTCCGCCTGCCGATGACGATTTGGGGCATGTTCATCACCGCGATTCTGCAAGCCTTCGCTCTGCCGGTGCTGACCGCGGCTGGTTTTATGCAACTCCTGGATCGTCTCACCGGAACGGGTTTCTTCGTCCCGGAGGGATTGGTCATTAACAACTCCATTGCGGCCAGCGGCGGTGGTCAGCCACTGCTCTGGCAACACTTGTTCTGGTTCTATTCACATCCGGCTGTATACATCATGATTCTGCCCGCGATGGGCATGGTGTCGGACATGATCAGTTGCTTTGCTCGCAAGCCATTGTTCGGTTACAAGCCGATGGTGTACTCGATCTCCGGTATCGCCGGGCTCGGCTTCATCGTGTGGGGCCATCATATGTTCGTGTCGGGGATGAACCCGGTTCTCGGCATGACCTTCATGGTGGCCACGATGATGATCGCGTTGCCAAGCGCCGTGAAGGTGTTCAATTGGCTCGGCACGATTTGGGGTGGTCGCTTGTACTACACGACCCCCATGTTATTTTCTCTGTCGTTCGTCTCGATGTTTATCATCGGCGGGTTATCTGGGATCTTTATGGCGGCGACGCCAGTAGATATCTTCATCCACGATACGTACTTTATCGTGGCTCACTTTCATTACGTACTGTTTACCGGAACGGCGATGGCGGTCTTCGGAGCCATCTACTTCTGGTTCCCCAAGATGTTCGGCCGCATGATGAACGAACAACTCGGAAAGCTGCACTTCTTCCTGACGTTCGTGTTCATGAATGGAACGTTCTATTTGATGCACATCCTGGGTGCCCGAGGCTTTCCACGACGCTTGGCGGACCCTTACGACTATGAGACGTTCTCGAACCTGCAACCGATGAACCAGTTCATGACGATCTGTGCTATCGGCATGGTGGCGACCCAAGTGATCTTCGCGGCGAACTTTATCTACAGCATGTTTTGGGGGCCGACCGTTGGTCGGAACCCATGGCGGGCGAACGGTCTGGAATGGGCCGCGCCGAGCCCACCGGGTCACGGCAACTTCGATTTCCAGCCGATTGTCTACCGAGGCCCGTACGAATACGGCTCTCCCGAAGTCGATACAGACTATTATCCGCAGACTCAGCCGCCGCCGGACGGCGTCGAACCCACCGGCAAGTCTGATCACTGAAAACGCTTAGGTACGACGGCCCTCCGAGACCGTCGAGCAACGACATGACCAGTAATCGACCGGCCTCGGAGGGTCGTCGTACAAAACATCGCCACGAGTCCAGACAAATTCAGTGACAACGCATCGCACCAATCTTGAATCACCTTGGCCGCATCGCCTGGCGGTGCTGTTGGTG
>CAUJKL010000076.1 GCA_963204995.1 Planctomycetota bacterium
CCAGTCGGAACTCGCCTCCCCAGCAACTCAGTGCTTTGCCGAGAACGTCCAAGCTTTCGGTTTCGGGTTCTGGCGAGGGCATCGTTTGCCTAGTTTACGGTTTAATCGCGTTGCATCCAGATCACATCTGCCGGTGCTTCATCTTTGTAGCAGGCCAATTTGCCCGGAATAATTGAAACAACGATGCCGAAGTACGCGACCGACAAAACATCAGCAACCTCCGAGGCCGATACAAACCGACCGTCGTATTTGTCCTCCGAGGCGATGACATAGCACTCATTCGAGTCATGCCCAAGGACGTAAGGAATTGATGCCGTAACGAAACGAGCGTCGAGATCCTTGTAAAATCGATGATTCAGTCTGTCGAGTAACCGACCTCTTTTTTTAGGCAACACAAGTTGCGACAGCCAGCGTTCACGTCGCTCACGGATTATAAATGACCGAACGAAGGCGGTTTCGTGTTCGATGGCTCGCGCGTCTCTTGGCATGTAATACTGATCGCCCGGCAACTTGAATGTTCGTTGCATCGGTAGACGCATCAACATTTGTGACTTGCACGGCTTACGTACTAAGGATCGGTGAAGAAATCGTCCGGATGTTGATCGATATATCTCGCAAATAAGGCGTCCAAGTCTTCGTCAATGCCGTAGAGGCGACTGTCCAACGCATCGAAAGATGAAGTATCCGCAGACTCCAATTGATGGCAACGAACACCACGGGCGAAAGACGGCTTGCCGTTCGGAAATACCGCAACGGCTTCCGCGAGAATAGCTCGATGTTTCTCAGCACCAAGCAACGCGAAACCATCAAGGGCGTCTTGCCACACCATACCGGTGCTATTGAAGAAGAATTGATCGTGGCCGCCATTGCTGACTTCGCTCATGTACCAAGTACATGCGTAAATGGCGAGTTGGCCCTTGGTTGCTGGTTCGATCGATCGACGGTAGTCAGCCAACTCGTCGTAGAAATTGACATGCTCCCACATGATGTCAATGACGTCCCAGCCGATGTTCGTAACCTCGGCGGGTCTAGCAATCTTGTAAGTCCAGGGAAGTTCGTGCGTTGCCATGGGGTTAGATTCCGGTGGATTTAAAGCGGCCTGCATCCAGCGAGCACGATTAGACAAACCAATTATGCGAGTCGCATTATGAACAACTGCGGCATGTAACGGAAAGGGCGTCAAGCGTCGCTCCTACCGAGCCATAAACCCCGAGTGATGTGTTCGCATCTCAACGATCAAGTGACTGGAGAAGTTCCTGCGTCACTTCCTCCAAGGAAGCCAGAATTCTGTCGGCGATTACGAAGTGTGGCTGATTCTTGACAGAAGCGTCTGGAATCGCGATGGTTTTCATTTGAGCGGCTTTGGCGGCTAACAATCCATTGAACGAATCCTCCAACGCGACGCAATTCCGCGGCGGAACTTCAAGTGCATCACAAGCGTTAAGATAGACTTCTGGATGTGGTTTTCCAAATCGCAAATGTTCGGCGGACAAGGTTGCCTCGAAGACATCAGTCAACTCCAAGGCATCGACCGTTGCTGCAATCAATGCCATCGGCGACGACGAAGCCAACGCCAGTTTCAAACCTTGCTGCTTGCAAAGCTCAAGTGCCTGAAACAGGCCAGGCATCACAGGCTTGTGTTCGCGAACCAAGTCGATCACGCGTTCGAGAATGTTGTCACACACCTGTTGACAACTCATAGAATCCCACGACGTTCTTGAAAGGTACATGTTGACGACCTGATCGATCCGAATGCCCGTCGTATCAACCGTATCCTGAGCGTTAATCGGCACACCGAGTTCAAGGAATACTTCCAGTTGTGCCTGTCGCCAATAGGGCTCAGAGTCGATCATCAATCCATCCATGTCGAATACAGCAGCACTAAGCATTGGTTCCTCTTTTGTTTACAAAAAAGCATCATCGTCGTCGAGCTGATAGATCGCCAGACCAGCAGTTGGAACCTGAAGCATCCCCGCTACGATTTGGCGGCATTTCCCAGTGTGCCGATGGCGTTCGTCGACTGGCCTAAAGCAGATGACGGAGCCACCGCCAATGCGAGTCGAGATAGCTTTCATTGTGTTCCGAAGTCAATCCACCTCCGTGTGTTCCCGACCGGACCAAAACCGGAAGTGGAGCGTCTCGTTCGCTTGTTGGTACTTGCGATCCGATGCCGGGTCGTCTGTCACCCAGACGTCGTGGACAACATCGTCGAAAGATTGGACCACGATAACGGCACGGTCGCCAAGCATGCCATCAACAAACCTACGAACCGCCGCCGACTCGGGGCAATCGTCCACAGAAGCGAGAAGATCGGGGTGGGTATGCCAAGCATAATCGCGAAACCCAATTGCGACGTCACCGTCATCGAGCAATTGATGCCCGGTTCAGTCAGCGCGTCGTCGTCTTCCATAAAAACCAGCGACGTGGTCAATCGCACGATGTCTCGCGGGGTGAAGTGTTCTCCGGCGGTCTCGTTGCTGGATTCCGCAAATCGCCGGATGAGTTCTTTAAAGACGAGGCCCATGTCGTGGTTGCTGATGGCTTTGGGGCGGAGGTCGGTGCTGGCGACCTTTTGCACGACTTTGTACAGCAGGTTGGCATCCTGCAATTGGCCAATGAACTCGCCGAATTTGAAGTGCTCGAAGATTTCGCGAGCGTCTTTGGAGAAACTGTCGACATACGTGAGCAGGTTGCTTTTGATGTCGGCGCTACCCAGTTTGGACAAGTCCATTGGCGACGTGTTGTAGAAAGACTGCTTCGCCGCCTTCAGCAAGAACTTCTCGCGAGCTTCTAGCTTCTTGTTCGCCTTCAGCTTTTCGGCCTGCTTCAAGACATTGGGCTTGGTCGATTCAAGGACGCATTCCAACCGTCTGAGAATCGTGAACGGCAAGATGACTCGGCCGTACTGTGATTGCTTGAAGTCGCCTCGAAGCAGATCGGCAAGCGACCAAATGAAGGCGGCTGTTTGAGAAAAGTTGGTCGTCGTGAAACGTCTCGTTCCGTAAGTTGTCGTTGCCAGCTCCCGTCAGATAGGACGCCTAAAGATCTGGATAGCGATCCATCGTGAGTTTAGCAAGCCGCGCGACCGCGAGTCACTCGCCGCGACCGACACCGATGGCCGGCTAGATGCCCCCCACCGGTCGAGGGTTGGAATCAAGGGCGTTCGCGTCGCTTAGCGGCATCCCCTGGCAACTCGGGCGAATCCCGAGTGTCGGCCGAAAAGAAAACAAAACCCTTGAAAAACCAAGGGTTTCGCGTAATTTGCAGGGTTGAAGACGAGAGGCGCCGGCCGGATTCGAACCGGCGAATAACGGATTTGCAATCGGTTGAACCATCCCCAGGTGAATCAGTCGGTTTGGGTTCATCGTCGCGAATTACGTTAAAACCCTTGTCTTTTGAAGGGTTTTCTATGTCTCCCTCCGAATCTTCGGAAGCGTCCGACATAGTTTTGGCAGGAGTGGAATCTAAGTGACAACGCGGATTTCTACGCTCTATCAGGGTAGGTTTGTGCAACTGGTGTGCAACTAGCCGGGCGTCGCGGCCATCCGTGCCAGTGGCTTTCATGGGTTCGCTGTCGTGCTGCTTGCCGGCCGATGGTACGCGCGGCAGCTTATCGAGGGCTCCCGTCAAATCGGACGCCTGAAGGTGGGTGTATCTATCCATCGTCAGCTGAATGGTCGAATGTCTCGCCAGCGTCTGAGCGGTCTTGGGATGGACGCCAGC
Organism: Planctomycetota bacterium; assembly: GCA_963204995.1. Classification (GTDB taxonomy): domain Bacteria; phylum Planctomycetota; class Planctomycetia; order Pirellulales; family Pirellulaceae. The sequence continues at coordinate 3,724 of CAUJKL010000076.1, forward strand.
GGCTGCCAATTGGCTGATGTACTGATGACGCAGGGCGTGGAAGTCGAACACGCGGCCGGCGGCATCTTCGAACTTCAGCGAATCGGATTGTTCGCGGGCTTGCCGTTCGTGATCCGTCTTCGCGTCTTCGATCCAAGCGGCGCGGGCTTCTGCCAAGTCGCGGCGGAGCATCTTGGCGGCCATTAGATACCAAGTGCGGGGCCAGAGCTTCCCGGTTCGCTGATGACCATTTAGCCAGGTCTGAAGCTCCGCGGCGACGTCTGCGCCGATAGGTTGCACGTCGAGTCGCCGGCGCTTGCTGTAGGCGGCCTTGACCGTCAGTGTTGGCGGGTCGCCATTCAAGTCGACCGATTCACGCGTCAACGATTTCAGCTCGCCAACTCGCAAGCCGGAATATGCAGCGGCGAGATAGAGGGCCGTTCGATCCAACCCAGTCAGCCCCCGAAAGGTCTTCTTGCTTTTGCGCGTCGCATCAATGAGCAATGTGAATTCCCACGATGGCAACGCGCGGCGTTCGCGGCCTTCGTCTACGTCGGCGTTCAAAGACTTCAGGTAATCGCAAGGGTTCTGATTCGTCCGTCGATCGTGAAGCATCCAACTACCGAATGACTTGAAGTCTCGCAAGTAATAGTTGCTCGTCTGAATGCCGAAAGCGTTCGCCGCGCGTTGATCGGCCAGCCATCGTTGCACGGCGGACGCTTCCACGTCGGGCCAGATCGCGAACTTACACCCGGCGATGATCTTGGTGATGTGCCCACAAGTTTGCTCGATGTGACCGGGGGTATTGTTCTTCCCGGTCAAGTGCGCTCGGAAGTCGTCAACGTGCTCTGCAATCGGTCGAATGTGATGCTTCGCGAATGGATCATTTGACATATCGCGGGCGTGATCACGGACAGTGGTTCCTTCTTCGATCACTTTTTCGCGAGTCGCATCCGGAGCCAGTTTTTTGGCAATAGCACTGGCGAGCTGTCCGCCCCACTGGTGATACAGAAATAGAAGAGCCTCTGATCCCTCTTCAGATTCAAGCAATGCGACTTGTTGCGGCCGGCCGTTGTGCTTGTAGGTGCCGTACCAGCGCGACGACTCGCAAATCACCTTGGAAGCGTCCGGCGTCCCCTTGGGGCATTGGCGGCCATCGGGACGGACGTAACGAGTGGTCTTCTTCTTGAAGAGCGCCATGGTAAATCCTCTCTGAAACGCCTCACGGCGTGGGATCGTGTTTCAGTCCGACCCACACGCCGCTTGGCAAAGGTTCTTAGCAAGTGCTGAGCAATCGAATATAAGCGATTCATCGTGCCGAGCAACCTTCCCGCCGTGCTTCCCAGTCGAGTCGTGGCGGCATTCCCGCATCACACCAATCCAGAATCTCTTGTCGTCGCCAACGTATACAACGCTCGATCGACACTGGGGAGGGCATTTTTCCTTCCACGTCCCAGCGGCGGACGGTTCGCAGGGACACCGAAAATGCGGCCGCGATCCAAGCCGCATCGACCACCAGCGGCGGCGGTTGGTGTGGGTTGGGTGGCGGCGCGGGCGGCGGAAAGCAGCTGGCCATCAGTTGGGCGTAGGCTTGCAAGTTCATCTCGAACGAACCTTGTTGAGTGTTGAGCGACTATTCGACCGACCAATCGCGTTCGCCGGTGTATTCGTCCGTAACGGCCAACGTCTGCCGCATCACGTGAGCGTCGGGGATCTTCCGCATTCTGTCGCGGATGTACGCCACGCTGGCCTCGGTCTCGATGAACACCGTGTGGAAGTAGAAGCCCGGCATCGATTCGTCAGTTTCGACGGTGATCGCGACGAGCCGCATTGTGGGGTGAGATTCGCATGCAACAACGAGGAAGTATCCGATGTCGCTCTGAGTCTCCGCACGAAAGGCGTGAGTGGCTTGCTGCTTGATTTCATTGACGGTTAACATCGGCGGTCCTTTCTGGAAGTTGGTTTGGTTCACGTTTACTACTTCGCCTTCCGTGGTTTGGGTTGGGTGTGGCGGAAACCTTGTGCTTGAGTTTGGGGTGAGTTCATCACGCGGCCGTAGTAACGCCGGCAGTGACGACAGAACGCAACTTGCGTGTCCGTGCCATCCGTCGCCGGCCGCACGAGCAGCTCGCGGCCGTGCTGCTGGCAAGCGGTCGATATTCCCTGGGAAATGTCTGGCGAGTTCATGGTACGCTCGGCTCGGCAGCGGGCTGAATCCGCAGCGGCCACAGGTTGCACGTTCGCCAGCGTCGCGCTGAATCCGCTTGCAGCCTGGACACCTGACCTTGTCCACGTTCGGTGTTTTGATGGTTGCCTTCATTACTTTTCCTCCGGCTTGGCGTAGTAACGGCGGCAGTGGCGACAGGTCGATTGGTTCACGTGATAGCCCCCGCACCGTGTTCCGTGGTGTTGTTCCAAAGCGCCAGCGTTGGACTGTAGTTGGGCATGCTGGCGACGGTGGCTTCGCGTAACAACGAAACAAACGCCCGCAGATCGCGAATTCGCTCTGGGCGGTTTACTTCCCCGTGCGGGCAGAGACAATGCCTCCGCGGATCGTAAACGTGGTCTACAGTCCATCGCTGCCGTTTGGTATTCGGTGTCACCTTGGATTCACCAATAGAACAATCGCAGAGCGTCGAGCAGGTTCGCAAATTTTGCCGCGTCAGTGCTTCCCCGCGGACAACCGCCTGAATCGAGATTGGCGACCAAATCGTAACGTAACCGCTGTCTTGGCATTTGTGGCAGCTGTACCGCGGGCCTCGCCGGTCGTCGACTGCTGGGAACAGGCGATCGGAAGCTGCGTACGAGTCTTCGCCAGCAGCCATAGCGGCGAGTACGTCGCGGAATATGAGGCCGAGCATCGGTTGTCCGCCGCGCTTGGGCGGCAACTCGGTCGGGTCGTGATGGGCCGTTGCTTCGCGCCGGCGTGCCCGTTGTTCAAACGCCAGCTTACGAACGTGTGCCGCGGTTGTCTCGCGTTCATACGCTTTGATGGCAGGATCGTCGCCGGCAACCATGCGAGTCGTGACGCTTTCGGCGTCGATCAAGTCGACGTCCGAGAACGCAGTGGCCCATACTTTGAGAATGGCGGACCGTCCGTCCGATGTCATCGCATCCAGCCAATTCCGCCAATCTGGAAATGCGCTGGCAAACTTCTGCACCCACGTTTTGAATTCTTGGTTAGTCATCTTCAAGTCCCTTGAATAGTTCGGCGTCCGTCGTTTGGGCGTGTCCGTTGCCAGCTGTCTTCTCCGGAAAGATTCCTTGCCATCCGTTCCCGATCGACAGCAAGAGACATTCTGCGGCGCTCGACGGTCCAATCTTTTCCAACTTCGCAAGTTGGAGACGCATCGTCTGTTCAAGAACGGTCAATCGCCGCTTTCGTCGATACGCAATCCATTCAGTCCAGGCGACGCGAAACGCATCCACGTCTAGCGATTCTGGGAGAGGGATGGCTTCCGGCTTGATCGGATCGCTGTTCCCGATGTCGCCAGTCTTTAGTTGTTCTTGAAGTTGTTCTTCTAGTTGTTCTTCTTCCTTATTAGGCGCGCCCATATGATGGAAATCGCTTCCATCTCCTGGGCGCTCTTTCCATGTGATGGAAACCGTTTCCATCTCCTGGGCGCTCTTTCCATGTGATGGAATTTCTGGAACCGATGTTGATCCAACGAGCAAGCAAATCTCTTTTTTGGTTTTTCCGAGAATTCTGTAGAACTCGATTTGGTGTTCAACTCGCATCGTGTCAATCATGTTGGAAATTACCAGCGTGTATTTCCGTGCGGCCGGAGGGCCTGTGTGACTGAAGAGTTGATCTTCTCGACATGCCGCGAGCGCGTTCAGAAACGTCGACTTTTCGCACTTCACAAACTCCATCACTTCATCATCGGTAAACGTCCATTCTGGATTGGCTCCTTTGTCAATCCCGACATGGAGCAAGAGCTTCACCAGCAACTTGTGTTCGTGCTTCGGGCGATCAAGGCCGACGTACTTGAGGAAGTGAAATTGTGCTGAGGAGTATTTCTTCTTCAGCCCGTCTCTGATCGCTTCGTCGATTGTCTTTTGCTTCCATTCTTCCAGGGCCATAGAGAACTACCTCCCAGCGGGTTCGTGTTGTTTGGCCGTGGTGTCGGACAACTCGGCGCGGCGGACGGTGATGTCGGCGGGGGCTTCGATGCCGATGCGGACGACGCTGCCTTTCAGTCGCACGATTACGATTCGGATGTTGTCGGCGATGAGGATCTCTTCGCCGACGTGGCGCGATAGAACTAACATGGGGAGGACTCCTTTTGATGATGGATGGCGAAGAGAACGCCAGCGGGGCGGTTCTTGGGACTTGGTCTAGTGCCGGACTCTGTGATCATGCCGAGCCGAATCAGTTCAGTTACTCGCGGCGTGACCGTCGCCATATCGATCTGTGTGGCCGCCACGATCTCGTGGCGAATCATCCCGCGCGAGCCAGCTCGGCAAATGGCTTCGTAGACGCGAGCCCGAAGTGAGGGGGCCGCGTCACGTATCGCATCGGCTGCGATCTGCGATTGAGGTGAGCGATTGGCCGGCGGAGATGGCGGCGGCGGTGGGGCCGGCGTCCGATCATAATCGGTGGCGAACAGCAGAGATTGGCGACTTGCTGAACCGACCTCGTCGGCGGTACGATGCAGGGACATTTTGGCAGGCTCCTTCATGGACGCGAAACGGTCAGCGGTAACGTCGCTGGCCGTTTGTTTTTTTAGCCGCGTGGCACAAATGAGTCCGACGAAAAAAACGTCCGGTAATTAAAACCGGACGTTTTGACGCTGTCTTTTCTGGGCTGAGAGTCGGTTCGTCCGTCTTTCCGCTGTGGTCTAAAGACGGACGAAAGCACGTCATCGTGATAGAAGATGTCGCTTTTCCTTGGCAACTTCTCTGGCGCGGTTCAGTATCTTGCGTTGATACACGCGTTTCGGGGCTTTAGGCCACGTCTGCTTGCGATCACCGTCACACGGTTCACCTGCGAATTGTTCGTAGTTGGCGAAGACTTCCTCGATTTTATCTGTTGGCACGCGAATGCCCTCAAGCCAGCCTGGAATGATGTCAACTGCCAGTTCTGCGAGTTTCCGCCACTCCCATTTCCGACCGACCACCGACCTAGGTTTTGCCCGTTCGCGATCGGCTTCCTTGAGCGGGAGGCCGTTGCCAGTGTGAACTTCGTTAGGCAAGTAAGCGTCGGGCTGCGTGTCGATCTGAGCGCTAATCTTGCCTTCGTA
>CAUJKL010000077.1 GCA_963204995.1 Planctomycetota bacterium
CGATGGCGATCGCGAGTACATGCTCTACTTGCCACTGTATAACGGCGTCACTGCGGTCGAGATCGGTGTCGAGAAGTCGCGTTACTTGGAACAACTGCCTCGACCGGACGACGCGAAGCCGATCGTCTTCTATGGGACATCCATCACGCAAGGCGGCTGCGCGTCGCGGCCCGGCATGGTGCATACGTCGATCTTGGGTCGGCGATTGAATCGTCCGGTAATCAATCTGGGCTTCTCCGGCAACGGCAAGATGGAGCAAGAGGTGGCGGATTTATTAGCCGAGTTGGATGTGGCCGTTTATGTCATCGACTGCTTGCCGAACATGAATGCCGACGAGGTCGCGGCGCGAACCGAACCGCTCGTCCACACACTGCGTAAGGCTCATCCCATGACGCCGATCTTGTTGGTCGAGGATCGCAGCTATAGCGACTCGTTCTTGATCGAGAGCAAGAGACAGCGGAATGAAACCAGCCGTAAGGTATTCCGGGCGGCCTACGAAAGGCTGGTGGCTGAAGGCGTCACACAACTCGCTTACCTCGAAGGTGAACATCTTCTCGGCGACGATGGGGAAGATACGGTTGATAGCTCGCATCCGACGGATTTAGGCTTCATGCGGATGGCCGATGCGTTTGAAGCGGTACTGGCGAAACTGCTAACGCCGGATGGCAATACTCCCTGAAGATCACTGCGCCAGCCGCAGTAATCTGATAACGACAGAAGACGCAATGCCAATGGTTTTGCGTAGATTCGGCGACGTCTAGTATCAAATCGCCCGCATAATCGTTACTCGTCAGCTGAAAAGTAAGCTGGGGCAAGGCGCAAATTCGTGTGCAGGATCTGAATCGCCAATTACCATGAGAAATGGTGAATTGCTTACCTTCTGGAGGTCGCCACTGTGTTTGGCCGACTGAATCCCTACTCAAAGCGACGAAAACCAGTGCCAAGAGCTGGCCGGCGGGCACTCGGGCTGAGTGCTCGACGCCTGCTGCTCGAACCGCTTGAAGACCGTCGACTGATGGCGGTCTTGCCGCTGGCTGACCTCCGAGACGGAGGGCCTGCGGACGCGCAAGGCTTTGTCTTCACGAGTGTTATACCGCAAGACCTGACCGGATTTTCGGTCAGCAGCGCGGGCGATATCAATGCGGACGGCTTCGACGACCTGTTGATCGGGGCACCCGTCGCGCCCGGAGTTTCTGCTGGAACCGGATCAACGTACGTCATTTATGGCAAAGCCACAGGGTTCAAGGACGTGGTTCTCACGCCGAACATTGCCGCTGCAGATGGCAAATGGCTGTTTGGTCTCAATTCCGCCGACCATGCGGGGTTCTCGGTCAGCGACGTGGGTGACGTGAACGCCGATGGTTTCCACGACTTTGTCATCGGAGCGCCGTACGCGGATCGGAACACGGGAACGGGCACTCTCCCCGGAACAGGTCAGGCGTATCTCGTGTTTGGCAGCGCGAATCCACTTCCCGACTTGAACCAGCTGAACGGGACCAACGGTGTGTTGCTGCAAGGATTGTTGCAATATGACCGAGCTGGCCAGTCCGTCTCTGGCGCGGGCGACGTGAATGGCGACGGTTTCGACGACTTCTTGATCGGGACGCCAGTTGATTATCTATCCCCAACCGCCCGCATCGGCGCGACGTACTTGGTCTACGGCAAAGGGACTCCGTTCGCACCGACCTTGAATTTGTGGGAGTTGTCCGGCAGCAGCGGGTTTCAACTGTTCGGACTAGCGCCCAACGATCATCTTGGCACCGCCGTCAGTTCGGTCGGCGATTTGAACGGCGATGGCTTCGACGACTTCGGGGTGAGTGCTCCTTATGCAGATCCGAATGGTATCGTCGGCGCTGGGTCCGCCTACATCATTTTTGGCGGAACGAATCCAGAACAAGGCGTCAACGGACTGGATGGGACGAATGGCTTCCGCATCGATGGGTCACTCCCGTATGAGCGCGCCGGGTTTTCGCTCAGCTCGGCGGGTGACGTCAACGGTGACGGGTTCGAAGATCTGCTCGTCGGTGCGCCGGGCGATCGAAATAATCCTTGGGACAATTACGACTACGGGACTCCCGCAGGTGCCGGCCGCGCCTATGTCATCTTTGGCAAGGCCACTGGCTTTGCTGCCACGATCAAGCTGAACACGATCGACGGATCGGGCAAGGGCTTCAGCGTCACAGGCATCGACGGGACTGCCGGCGTGAATGGCGATGGAGTTGACTATGCGGGCTTCTCCGTCAGCTCGGTGGGCGACGTTGATGGCGACGGGTTTGCAGACATCGTCGTCGGTGCCCCATTCGCCGACAGCGCCAGTTCGCAAGGAGTCGGCGAGTCGTACCTGATCTTCGGTCGTCCAGAAGGATTTGCGAACGGGCTGACGTTAGCGAACATGACCGATGACCAAGGCATTCGTCTTCGCGGCGATCGCTTTCTCGATCGAAGTGGCTACTCGGTTTCAGCCGCCGGCGATATTAACGGCGACGGATTCGATGACATGATCATTGGCGCGCCTTCGCAGTTTCCGTATTCGGGAGCAGCGGGCCGGTCGTACGTGCTGTTTGGTCGTGACTTCCGCGGCAAGGGGTCGATCGTCGGAACCGAAGCCAACAGCGAGCTAACCGGGACGTTAGGCGCTGACGCAATAATTGGCGGCCAGGGGAACGACCTGCTCCACGGGGCTGGCGGTGCGGATGTACTTCGTGGCGGTCAAGGCAACGACATACTGAGCGTGACTGACCTGACGTTCCGGCAGATCGCAGGCGGTCGCGGCTTCGATACATTGCGACTCGACGGCGGCGGGATGGCGCTGGACCTTTCCGCGATTCCAAACGTTCGCATTACGGGCATCGAAGAGATTGATATCACGGGCACCGGTAACAATAGCCTCACGATTGGCAGCTTCCGAGAAGTGCTAAATCTGTCCGATACTTCCAATCGTCTCATCGTCCGCCGCAACCTGGGTGATACGGTGACGATCGGCTCCGGTTGGACGCAAATCGCCCCAGTCACGCTGTCGGGGAAACCGTTCCGTGTTTATACGCAAGGAGCTGCTTCACTGGCCGTCGAAAACCCGCCTCCGGCAATCGACTTGAATGGCGACAACGATAGTGGTATTAACTTCCAAGCCGCGTTCGTGGAAGACCAGCCAGGAGTCGCGATCGTTGATACCGACTTGACCGCAGTCGACGAGACTTCGCTCGCTTCGGCAACGGTGACTATCACCAACTTGATGAACGGTGCTGATGAGACCTTGGCGGTTACTGTTGGGGCATCGGGGCTGACTTCCAATTACGATCCTGCGCTCGGCAGGCTGACCCTGACGGGGACGGCTGCGTCGTCGGTGTATCAAACCGTATTGCGAACGCTGCAATATCGCAACGCCTCCAACGCGCCGGAACTAACCCCGCGCCTCATCACGGCCGTCGTACACGATGGCTCGTCGAACAGCGCCGTCGCGACTGCGACCGTCACGCTCACCGCCGTTAACGATGCGCCGATTCTGACCGCGACACCGGCCCCCGTGTTTACGCCCGTGGTTGAAGACAGTAACGATCCCGCTGGCGACTCGATTGCCTCGATCGTTCGTGACGGATCGATCAACGATCCCGATGGCACCACAGTCAAAGCGATCGCGGTGGTCGGAACCAGCACCAGTGCGAGCACGGGAACGTGGCAATATCGGACAGCATCCGACTGGGTGGACTTGGGTGCAGTATCTTCCGTCAAAGCCCGCTTGCTGACGTCCGCGGCACAGCTCCGATTCGTCCCGAATCCAGACTTCAGCGGGTCGGCGACGATCAGTTTCCGCGCCTGGGATCAAACGGCTGGTGTTGCCGGAAGTGAACACGATGTGTCGACCAACGGCGGGACAACGGCTTTTAGCTTCAGCGTCGTCACTGCCACGCTCACGGTGCAAGGCGTGAACGATGCGCCCGTGTTGGACCCAACCTCGAATCATACTCTCACGGCGATTAACGAAGACAAGATCGACTCGATCGGCGATAGCGTCGGCGCGATTGTCCAAGTTGGTTCAATTACCGACATCGATGGCCCGGTGATTGGTGGTATCGCGATCGTGGCAGTTGACGATGCAAACGGCAAGTGGCAACACACGGCCGATGGTATTACATGGTCGGCGATCACGGCGTCGACATCCTCTTC
>CAUJKL010000078.1 GCA_963204995.1 Planctomycetota bacterium
TGCACGAGCTGCCCTTTGTCATCAAACACTCGCATGCTTGTCCCGACGACTGTCTCCGGATCGAAGATCTCGCTCCAGGCGTCGTTCATGTCACGCATTTCGCCGAGCACCTTCGCATTCCAAATGTCGACGTCTTCGAGCCCGGCAGGCATCTCCATGTCGTCGATCCTCGCGAGCTGTGGCCGATCGACTTGCTTGCCAATTCCCAACAGCACGCACTTCAAAGAAGGCCGTCGCCCCGCGCTCATTTCGCCCGCCAAGCGATGTGTCTCGGCAACAACTTCCTCTTCATCATCAACATGCCCGTCCGTCACAAAAACCAAGATACCGTTGGTGCCGACCGCTTTCTTAGCGAAATAGCGGAACGGCGGAGCGAGATGCGTCGTCGGACCAAACGGCTTAACGCGCGGCCCCTGAATCTGCAGCGTCTCGAGATCCTCGTGACGTACATCGCCCAACGATTCGATATCACGACCGTCTTTACCGCAGGCCCAGTAGATAATTTCGCAAGTTCCGCTGGTGACACCGCCGGAGGCGAAGGTGCGAATCAAATTGTCAACCATCATGCTGCAAGGCGATTGAACGATATTATGAGTATTGACGTCCCAACCGTTGGCCAGTGCTTGCTCTCGCGCCTCCTTGGTCAATATGCGACGCACGACACCGTCACGAATTTGCTCCTTGAACATTCCCTTTTCAATGAAGTACTTACTGGCTTCGGCGGAAATCGTGCGTCCACGGCCATAGTCATCCTGCATGGATTGACTGGCGTCTAAGGCCAGTCCAGTCATACAGCGTTCGCCATCTCCCAATAAGAACGCGCCCATTGCCACCGTCGCCGCGACTTGCAGACGATCGCCGACCTGCCGGATGGACACTTCGCCAAATTCCGGGGCGATCAGGTTCGGTGGGATGGGCCGACTGGCGGCATCATGGGGGCCAAACAAGGTGTTAAAGTTGTACATCTTCCTGTCAAGTCCTTTCGCCGGTTGTTAGGAGCGGCGATCATAATAATCCACCACCAAAGAAAACCGGCTTCTTTTGTAAACCCAACAAATTGGGGAGTCAATCAGCGACTACGACAATTCGGAAACTTTTTCGGCAAGTTCACCCGATGCCAGAAAACCTGTAACGATTTGAGAAAGAGTAATGGAGATCGACGACAACTTCTCGCCTGCGAATCACACTTACGTAATCACGAAACGAGTGCATGTTGCGACACAGCGGTGAAGTTTTCTTGCTCACACGCCAAAACTGTGCACTTTCGCACGCGGATTTGATAAGATTCGCCCATGCAGGAGCCAGGTTCGATAACACGCTGGGTTTCGGATTTAGCGTTGCGAGACGACGACGCGGCTCGCCATGTCTGGGATCGCTTTTTCCATCGACTCGTCGCGCTTGCCAAACAACAGTTGCAACGAAGGTCGTGGGGCGGCGTCGATGAGGAAGACGTCGCCTTGAGCGCACTCGACTCGTTCATCGCCCGTCGCGGAGACGGTGCCTATCCACAACTCGGCAGCCGAGATGATGTTTGGAAGCTGCTTGCAGTTATCACTCGACGCAAAGCGCTGAACGTCATGCGTCAAGAAATGGCCATGCGCCGTGGTGGTGGCCAGCAGGTTAGACAGGACTTCGACCTGCTGACTGCCTTTCGCACGGAGCCCACTCCAGATCAAGCCGCCGAAGTGCTGGACGAAGCACGGCGACTGCTTGATGTCGTGTTGGCTAATCGCGAACCGAATCTACGCATAATTGCGTTGGGCAAGCTGCAAGGTGAAGATAATATCGTACTTGCCAAACAACTTACGGTGTCACGCCGCACGATCGAACGTAAGCTCGAGATGATTCGACTGTTGTGGGAGCAAGATCTGGAATCGCGGGAGACGCATCTCGCAGATGGGAGTTGACGTTACTCGCCAGCCAAGAACCGATCATCGAGTCGACCCTTGTAATCAAGCCAACGTCGTCACTCGCCTTCTAGCCACCGAGGATTTGGATCAACACCTCGAGTCCAATCTCTGCGGCAACCCCACCCGCGCCATGACCGTCGTGTGCTGGCTCTTGGCGAGCTTCCCGTTCGGCCAAGTCTCTTTCGGCCTGCTCGATGAGATGGTGCTTTGCTTTGGCAGCCTTCATGATGTGGCCTTGAATCAAATGCAACCCACACGCCACGCAGAGCGCGGCACCAGGCTGTGTTGCCGCTTCACATTGGGGACATGAGAACGGCTGGCTGGTCCGACACGCGGCCAGCAAGGATCGCTTTTCGGCCTCGCGTTGTGGTCCCAACGATTGACCGCTGCCTTGCATCCGTAGCAACTCCAGTAGCCGCACGCGATTCGCGCCGCCGTTATTGGTGGGCATCACTTCGTCGAACAAATCACTCAAGTCCGGCGCGGGCGGTGGAGCTTGCGGCGCGGGTGCCATATTTTGCAGTAAAACGAGCTGCGTCTGACACCTTGGGCAGAGTAGTTGCTTCGCTGCTGCGGTTTGCTCATTAGTGATGGCAAACTTGGCCCCGCACCGCGGACTCGGGCAGCCAACTTGATCGCCGACGCGAAACTTCGGCACGGGCGTTTGACGCGAAGACGCGGCGGGTAGCGGTGGCTTCTTGGCAGCGGACACAGCCGTTGGTTTCGCGACACCGTTGCGAGCGTCACGTTGGCGCTTGGCCTCGTCGTAGCACGACCGATGATAATAGCGCTCTCGCGAGTCCTTTAGCCGCGAGCCCGATGAACAGGTTTGACCACACAGGGCACAGACCGGAACACTTGCCATCATTTAGCTCCTTGTGTCGCAACACGACATGAGTAAACGGATAGCGACATCATAATATATTGGGCAATCGTGTCAAATTCGAGTGTTCATTTGGGCAGGCACACCGTGTGGATTCGCGTTCATTAACTGGCTCGTACCACACACCGTGCTGGCCGAACGAGATTCGAATCTGCGGGTGATTGCGTTGGGCAAGCTCCAAGGCGAAGATAATAGCGTGCTTGCCAAGCAACTTGCGGTGTCACGCCGTACGATTGAACGTAAGCTCGAGTTGATTCGTCTGTTTTGGGAACAGGATGTAGAATCGCGGGGAACTCGCATTACCGACGGAAGCTGAAGCTGGTGAGCAAGCAAGACGACGACCACAGAATGAGCGAGCGATTCAACGGATTGCCTATCGAGGAAGTTGAGCGGCTGGATAATCTGTGTGATTGCTTCGAGCAGCAACTGCTGGCGAACCAGAAGCCCATGATCGAATCGTTCATTGCGGGTTGTCGCCCGACAACTCGCGAACCACTGCTGCGAGAATTGTTGGCGCTGGAACTCGAGTATCTGTCGCACGGTGCCACCGCACCTGAGTTACAGAACTACTTGAAGCGTTTTCCAGAGGACATTGCCGCCGTCCAATCTGTTTTCGCGTTGACCGGCCTCAACACGATCGCAGCAGACACCGAGACCTGGTCCTTCGATGGCCCCGTGATTTCGATTCCCAATTACACGCTTTTGTCCGAACTCGGCGAAGGCGGGATGGGAACGGTGTATCGCGCGCTCCACACGATGCTGAAGAACGAAGCAGCGATCAAAGTTCTGAAGGCGGGCCAGCACGCCAAGGCGGAACTGCATGAGTTGTTCGACCGGGAGACTCGCAACCTCGGCCAACTTCGACACCCCCAAATCGTTCAAGCGTTGTATGCGGGCACGACCGATGACGGTCGGCCCTATTTGGTGATGGAGATGGTGAAGGGCTTGGACTTGGCACACGTCGTTCGACGTTGCGGGCCGCTTACGGTCGCGGATGCCTGCGAGGCAGTACGCCAAGCCGCGCTCGGGCTCCAGCACGCCAATGAGTGCGGGATGGTCCACCGTGATATCAAACCGTCGAACTTGTTGCTTGGCTGGACGTACGGCAAGAAGGGTGAGGAAGCCGAAATCAAAGTGGCCGACTTCGGCTTGGCGAGGATACGTTTCGACAACGCCTGGCACGGCTCGAACAAGGACGATGACCGCATTCAAGGCACACTGGAGTTCATGTCGCCCGAACAATTCTTCACACCCGCCGACGTCGATATTCGCGCCGACCTCTTCAGCCTCGGATGTACACTTTACGCCTTGTTAGTTGGCCAGCCACCTTTCGTCGGCAACTATCAAAGCCTCGGCGAAAAGATGCTGACTCACCGCGACAAACCCGTCGAATCATTCCGTCATCTGCGCCCGGATGTTCCCGAAGCGTTGGAGGAAGTTATCTCCTATGCCATGGCGAAAAATCGATCGGATCGCTTCGAGACACCCTTAGAATTCGCCAAAAGCCTCACCCACTTCAACAGCGGCCACGACCTGCCGCTTTTGCTGGAGACCGCCGAAGATCGCCCGGAAGCCTTAGCACGTCCGCTGCTAATTGATTCGACTATCGCGAGCAAGCGCAAGTAGTTGGACAGCGACCACTCTTTTCCCTTTGTGACGGAAGGCGCACACATTGTAGCCTGGCTCAGCGAAGTCGGAGCGAGGTTTCGCGAGGCGTATCGCGAGTTGTCCTTCGCGGCCAGCGTGTGCCTGCTCGGTGGGCTCACCTGGATAGCGCCGTACCATCGTGTGGCCGGCGAGGATTCCGATCGATCCGTTGTTACGTACAGGCTGCGTTTCTATCTCCGGTTTCGCTCAGATCAACTATTGCGAAGCATCGCCATGGAAACAAATGTGGTCCGAGGGCCGGACGACCTCTGGTATCTGAGTGACGGTCGCCTTGTTGGCTTGGAAGATTTAGGAACTTAGCAACGAGGGGAGAGCTGACGGCACCAACATCGTCCGCGCGGCGCGCATCCCTGCCGCGACGATCACCAAGCAAGCCAATGTTACCAAGTAGCGATAAGCGAACTTTTTGTTGGGCATTTCATTGCCCCCACAGATCATCGGTAAGAGTGCCTCTCGACGACGCACAGCACGCGAGTTCTCAGAGACTCCATGTTGACGATCTTCGACCTGGCATCAAGGACTGGGCGACGCTCCCATAAGCTTAAGCAACCGCGCCGCACGCCGCTGCACAACCGGGTTACCGTTCCTAACGCCCACGACGAGCGCCGGAACCGCCTGTCGCCCGAACCGCCGAAGTCTGTCCGCCGCGTAGTCACTGACAACTGGGTTACTGTGCCCGAGCCCCTCGACGAGCGCCTCGGCGAGTGCCGGAGACACGGCAATTTGCCCAAGTACTGAGGCCGCACGCTGCTGGACGATTGGGGAGCTGTTCCCAAGCTTCTCAACAAGCGCCGGAACCGCTGGTGCTCCGATCTGCAGAAGCCCAGTCTCCGCCCACCTACTGACAACGGGGTTACTGTGCCCGAGCGCCTCGACGAGTGCCGGAACCGCTGGTGCCCCGATCTCAACTAGAATTTTTATTGCATCAAGCGCGACAACTCGTTCCCCGTTAAGCCTCTCGACGAGCGCCGGAGCCGCTGGTGCCCCGATTTGCTGAAGTATTTGGGCCGCATACGCACGGACACCGGAGTTACTGTTCTCAAGTCCCTCGACGAGCGGCCCGACCGCTGGCGCCCCGATCTGCTGAAGCGCTGCGGATGCACACGCCACCACACGAGTGTCACCGTTTCCAAGTCGCTGGACGAGTTGCCCGACCGCCGACGCTCCGATCTGCCCTAGTACTGCGGCCGCACGCTGCTGGACAACTGGGTCACTGTTCCCAACTTGCTCGACCAGTAGCTCAACCGCTGGTTCCCCAATCTGCTGAAGCACCTCCGCCGCGCGCTTTTGAACGCCTTCGTCGTCGTCCGCGAGGCTCTTGACGAGCCGCCAGACCGCTGGTGCGCCGATCCGCTGAAGTACTGCGGCCGCGCGCTCCTGAACAGCTGTGTCATTATCCGCAAGACGTTCGATGATCGCCGCAACTGCAAATGCCCCACGCTGCCGAAGCATCTCCGCCGCGTACTCACTGACCACGGGGTTACGGTGCCCGAGCCCGTCGACGAGCGCCGGAACCGCTGATACTCCGATCCGCTGAAGCACTGCGGCCGCACGCTGCTGAACAGCTGGGTCATTGTCCGCAAAACAATCGATGAGCGCCGGAACTGCCAATGCTCCGATCTGCTGAAGCACCTCGGCTGCGGGCCGATGGATGTTGGGGTCACTCATCGCAAGGCTCGCGACGAGCGGCCCTACCGCTGGCATCCCGATCTGCTGAAGCACTTTGCCGACATGCTCTTGAAGACCTTGGTCACTGTTTGCGAGTCGCGCAACGAACATTGCTGAAGTCTCCTGAAGTATCTCAACAGCACGCTGCTGGATTTCTGGATCAGTCTCTGCAAGCTGCGTGACGAGCGCTGCCACGATCTGCTGAAGTAGGTCGCGGGAACGCTGTTGGACGTTGGGGTCGCTATCCGCAAGACGCTCGACAAGCAGCCCGACCGCTGGCGAGCCGATCTGTTGAAGTACCTCGCTCGCACGCTGTTGGATACTTGCGTCATTGTCCGCAAGGCTCTTGACGAGCGGCCCGACCGCTTGTGCGCCGATCCGCTGAAGCACTGCGGCCGCACGCTGCTGAACAGCTGGGTCATTATCCGCAAAACAATCGATGAGCGCCGGAACTGCCAATGCTCCGATCTGCTGAAGCATCTCGACTGCGGGCCGATGGATGTTGGGGTCACTCATCGCAAGGCTCGCGACGAGCGGCCCTACCGCTGGCATCCCGATCTGCTGAAGCATTTTTACGGCATGCTCTTGAATAGCCTTGTCACTGCTTGCGAGCCGCGCAACGAATGTTGCTGCGGTCTCCTGGAGTATCTTAATAGCACGCTGCTGGATTCCTGGATCACCGTCGGCAAGCTGTGTGACTAACGCTGCCACAATCCGCTGAAGCATGTCGCGGGAACGCTGTTGGACGCTGGGATCCCTATCCGCAAGGCGCTCGACGAGCGATCCGACCGCGGGCGCGCCGATCTGCTGAAGCACTTCGACGGCATTCGATTGGATCCCCTTGTCACTGTCTGCGAGCTGCGTAACGAATGTTGCTGCGGTCTCCTGAAGTATCTCAACAGCACGCTCCTGGACTTCTGGATCACCGTCCGCAAGCTGTGTGACTAACGCTGCCACGATCTGCTGAAGCACGTCGCGGGAATGCTGTTGGACGTTGGGATCCCTATCCGCAAGGCGCTCGACGAGCGATCCGACTGCGGGCGCGCCGATCTGCTGAAGCATTTCGATGGCATGCGATTGGATCCCCTTGTCACTATTTGCGAGTCGCGTGACGAACGCTGCTCCGACCTCTTGAAGTACCTGCATGGCATGCTGCTGGATTTCCGGATCACGGTCTGAAAGACGCGTGACAAACGCTGCCACGATTCGCTGTATCATGTCGCGGGAACGCTGTTGGACGTTAGGGTCGCTATCCGCGAGCCCAGCGATCAGCGTTGAGATCGCAGACTCGCCAAGAAGCTCCAATGCCCCGGCTGCTTCGTCACGAAGCTGCCCGTCTTGATGCGCGGCGACGCCAAGCAAGAGTTTCACCGCTGCAGGATCGCTTGGGCCAAATTGACTCAATTCGTCGATCACCGCAGTGCCGATCTCTAAGTTAACGCCTTCCACGCGGTCTCCGAGTGCTCGGAGCACGAGTGGCTCGAGTCCGGGGCCAAGCTTGGTCAAGTCGCGTACCGACTCCCGCAGTGCCGTCGCGCTGGTAGCGGCGTTCAACTTCGCGAGCGGCTGACGGCTTCTCACCAAAGATGGAAAATACGAGTTGTCAGACTCGTGCAGATACCAGTATGGATCGACGGAATCTAGGATCTCGACAATCTCCACGGCACGGTCGGGCGTCACATGATCGATCAACGGTTGGACAGCTTCTTCGCCAAGTGCAAAAATGGCGGTCTTGGCCGCAGCGCGAATGCTATTATCCTCTGAGACGAGTGCGGTAATTAGACCGGGCACCGCGGCTGAGCCGAGTCGTCGCAATCCGCCGATTGCCGCCAAGCGTGTTTGACTGCCTTCGTGCCCCAGCCACTCAGCGATCGGTTCGGCAGCGGACGGGCCCAAAAACCCAAAGGTCTCCAACACCGCCCGTTGCCGCGGAGGCGGCAAATCGGGTAACGCTTCGCGGAGTGGCTCGATCAACGCTTCAGCACCAACGCCCATTCGCTGGATGCCGCCGAGCGCTTGACTTGCTGCCACGTCGTCTTGACCAATCGCCGAAGCCAACAACTGCTCCTTCGGATTCCCAAGGCTTGCAAGTAAGAGGAAAAACGCCAGCAAACATGATGGCCCCAGTGTGATCAAAACTTCCAACCCAGTCGGCCACTCCACTTGTCCCACCCGTTCCTCCAGTCGCTTCAGTTCCTCAGCGCGCTGCGAGGCCGCTTGCCCGGTTGGCCGGTCCTGGTGCAACTTGGCCAGCCGCACCAATTCTTCTCGTTTCAAGCCCCGGCACTTCGACCAGCGAATGCTGAACTCCTGGAACCCCCGGCTCAGCACGCCCGCTAAGGCGATGCCCATAAGCACGCGGCAGATCAGCGTCAACGTGCCTTCCCATGGCAACCGGGGCACCTGATGAAGACGCACGCCGTAGATTTCCATGATGTCAAAACAATCCAGCACACGCAGGCCGTTATCCACCGGCCAGAGCACCAAGTCCGACGTCCGCCACGGTCGAACGAACAGCGCGCTGACGAGCCAAATCAGGACGAAACTAACCACACACGCGATGGCTCCCCAGCGGAGTCTCTTCCCAAACCGACCACCTTCCAGTAACGATCGTTTCCAACGGTCGACGCCTTCCATGAGCAGCCGCAAAATGAACACGTCGATGACCACGTGGTAAAGGATCAAACCCCAAGCGGTCAGATGGCTGGCATTATGGATTGCCTGAAAGCTCAAGCCATAAGCCTCGATCACGTCCATCAAGTCAGCGGCCCGAACTGCGTGAACCACCACGAAGACACCCCAGTCCAGAAAACTGGGCACTCGATCCAACACGTAGTGTTCCGCGCCACGATGCCAAGCGACTTGATAGAAAAGCAAGGTAAACAGGAGGATCTGGAGCAAAGTCAGTTGCAATGCAGCCAACGCTCGCCCCGTTCGTCCCAAAATTCGTAGCGAGCCCCACAGGTTCCATCCGATCAGTGAAATCGTGATCACCAACGGCAGCGAATTGAACATTCCGACGAACCAAGCAGGCCACAACGCGATCCAAGGTGCCAATATCGCAAGCCGCCAACCCACGCATAGCCAGCCAAGCGAGCTTAGGAAATTCCACCGAGCACCCGTTACTGGCTCCGTCACATAATCGGCTTGTTCGTTCCAGATGCTGTCGGCTGTTGTCTCTTGCGCAGAAGGCGTTTGTTGGATCGCTCCACCAACGGAACCCGCTGGAGCGGGAGCTTTCTGTGCTGCTGGACGAACAGGCACCTGCCGTGTCACTGCCCGCTGAATGATGAAAGACTGCTTGCACTTGGGGCATTTGGCTCGCGTCCCCACGCGATTGGAGCGTACTTTCAATCGACTGCGACACGCGGGGCATTGGGCCGCGATTGTCTTCGGTTCATCTGCCATCTCGACGTTCCACAGCCCGCTGAATCTAGTTCATCAACAATCTTTGCACACCTCACGTTGACGCTTCGCCTCTTCGTGGCACGCCCAATGATACTAACGCTCGCGCGAGTCCTTCAAGCGAGGGCCACTTGAACAAGTTTGACCACATAGGGTACAGACTGGAACGTTTGCCATCACGCCACTCCTTGCCTCGTAACAAGACGTGACTGACGAAATAGAGTCACAGCACAACGATAACGCCTTTGCCGACGATGTCAAACTCCACTTTCAATTCCCCATCGGACAGTCGCATCGCTGCTGTCGATCATGCGGTTTCACCGGAAGCAGCGCGCGGGCGGCTTTGAACTTAGGAGAATGGCAATCCAACGTGTGCCGTCATAGTTGTCGAGGACAATCTTGATGATCATCGTTAGCGGAGCCGACAAGAGCATGCCCACTGGGCTCAGCACCCAACCCCAGAACACGAGTGAATGAAACACCACTAAGGTTGACAACCCCAGCCCTTGTCCCATGAAGCGAGGTTCAATCGCATACGATATCAGACAGTTTACCGCCAGATATGCCACCGTCACGGCAAGTGCCGTGGGGCTTCCCGACTGCGGGAAAGCCAAGGCGATTGCCGGAACAGCTGCCAGGATCGACCCGATGTTAGGAACGAAGTTGAACAGAAAGGCCAAGAGCCCCAGCAATAGCGCATAGTCGACTCGAAGCAGCAACAGAGAAGCGGCTATCAGGATGCCGGTCAGCGCGCTCGTTGCCGTTTTGATTGCCACGTAACGCCGGACATTCTCGACAATGACATCGACGTGCCGCATCGTTGCAGCCGACGTGCCGAACGCTGCGTCGATCTTCTCGGGCAAACGCGCACCTTCGAGAAGCATGAACGTGACCGTGATGAAGATCACGAAGGCGTTGCTGAAGATGCCACCCACTCCGCTGAGCATGTTGCCCGCAAAACCGAGCAGCCATGCAGGATCGAACGGTCGGGGGTATGAGGGCTGCCGATTGATAACCTGATTGTCCAGCACTCCGACTTCTTTGGCTTGGCCTGTTGCCTCCGACTGCAAACCCGACAATTCCGCCGAGAAGTCGGGGAGCGGCTCGTTGGCGGTTGTCGAAGGTCGCGTGCCATCGATCGATTCAAAGTTTGAGGTCGACGAGTCGGGCAATTCGATTCCGTAGCCCCGAAGCTGATTGATCAACGGCTGCGTGTGGGCGGTGAGCGACTTCTGATACGTCGGAAGCTTATCCGAGAAATCATTGAAGGACTTGCCAACCAGCAACAACAAACTCGCGCCGACTAACGTAAATGTACCGAGAATGATCAGCAGCGCGACCGGTGTCCGGACGCCCTTGTTGCGCAGCCAGTACAAAACCGGCGCGAGAATGATGGCAAAGAACGCAGCGAGTGAGAACGGCACCAACAGCGTCCGCGCCGCACGCATCCCTGCGACGACGATTACCAAGCAAGCCAAGGTGACTAAGTAGCGATAGGCAGACTGTTTGTCAGGCATGTCATTGCTCCCGCAGATCGTCGATAAAGCGCCTCTCGAAGACGCGCGGCACGCGTATTTCAGAAAGTCAATGAATGTTGGTGATCTTCGACCCACCATCAATAGGGCTCACCGCAATTAAGAAACCGAAGAAACGAATCACGGAGCGAATTTCAAGGGCTCGGCGAGCAGATTTTGATCATTGATTTTGAAGGCGGACATATATTGTCAGCGACGGCGGCGTGCCACTGCTCGCCAAGGTCAATTGAATGTTTCGCGTGTTGGAACAGTATGCGGAATGTTTTGCCGATTATCGCGCGCGGTGATTGGCACTTCAGCGAGGGCCGCTGTCGGGAACTTATTTCCGCAACCAAACGATGTGCCTCGGCGACGACTTCGTCCTCGTCGTCGACATGTCC
This sequence comes from Planctomycetota bacterium, assembly GCA_963204995.1. Classification (GTDB taxonomy): domain Bacteria; phylum Planctomycetota; class Planctomycetia; order Pirellulales; family Pirellulaceae. Next base: position 11,450 of record CAUJKL010000078.1, read on the forward strand.
GTCGGTCGCTAATACTAAGATGCCATTGGTGCCAGCGGTCTTCTCTGCAAAGCAGCGGAACGGTGGAGCGAGATACGTCTTGGGGGCCAAAGGGTTTGACGCGTAGACCACCGATTTGCAAAGTTTCCAGGTACTCGTGCTGGACTTCTCCCAACGATTCGATTTCCTTACCGTCCTCGCCGCAGGCCCAATAGATCACTTCGCACTTCCCGTTGGTGACCCCGCCCGACGAATAGGGGCAAAAGGCGATGGCGCATCCGGCAAGGCCACGGCGGTAGTCATCGATCCGCAATTGAAAGAGATGGTCGGCGAAAGTTGCCCGGTCAATTTCAACACGATCTACGCCCCGGTCGCCTCCGTCGCCTCCGACTGTCATGTTTATCTAGCAAAGGGCACAGAGCCACTATTAGTGTCGTTTCCCCACGGCCGAGGACACGTGGTGTACACCTCGTTTCACAATGGCGTGCAGGTTTCGGACCAGGAGAAGAATCTGCTCATGTGCATCATCTTGCAAACGCTATCTTTGGCCACCAGCACGCCCTTGGTCGAGTTGGCCGAAGCAACTCAGATCAACGCTATGCGCTAGCTATTTGTCAATAACCTGAACTCCACTCACTTCGTCGTCGTAGGCGGCGACATGAGAGAGCGAATTCTACTTTTGTGTTAGCTTGTCAAAACTCGCCTCTTGCCAGTCAAGCTGGCAAGGCAACGATACGAACAGTCGAAAACTGAAGCCGGAACCTACTTTCCCGTTCGCCATCTTCTGGTTCGGCAAACGGCACTGAATTCGCTTCTCAAGCGTCGCGCAATGCCGCCGCGATTTCGAGGACGGCGTCTTTGCCGTCGCCGTACAGCATCATCGTGTTCTCTGCAGCGAAGAGTGGATTGGGGATTCCCGCAAAGCCGGGACTGAGGCTGCGTTTAATGACGATCACCGTACGGGCTTTGTCGACGTCAATGATCGGCATACCGGCAATCGGGCTCTTGGGGTCGGTCTTGGCGAGCGGATTTACGACGTCGTTGGCACCGATCACGATTGCGACGTCGCAGGTGTCCATCGTCGGATTGATGGCGTCCATTTCCAGCAGCTTGTCGTAGTCGACATCTGCTTCGGCCAGCAAAACGTTCATATGTCCGGGCATGCGACCGGCGACCGGATGGATGGCGTACTCCACCGTCGTGCCTCGCTCTTCCAGCATCTTGCCGAGATTGCGAACGGCGTGTTGAGCTTGTGCGACTGCCATGCCGTAACCGGGGACAAAGACCACTCGTTGGGCCGATTCCAGAATCAACGCGACGTCTTCAGCGGACGTGCTGCGAACGGTGGCATAAATCTCTTCGGCATTGCCCACCGAGCCGCCGGCATCCATCACGCCGAACAATACGTTCACGATCGAGCGATTCATGGCTTTGCACATCAGTTGCGTCAGGATCACTCCGGAAGCTCCGACCAACGAACCGGCGATGATCAGCACATTGTTATCGATGACAAATCCCGTCGCAGCAGCAGCGAGTCCCGAGTAGGAATTCAACAATGCGATGACGACCGGCATGTCCGCGCCGCCGATGGGATTCGTCAGCAGCACGCCGAGTGCCGAAGCAATCAACGCGATGAAGATGTACAAGGTGATGTGAACCGGAATGCTGGAGCTGTTTAGCATCCAGATTGTCAACAAGATGACCAGTAACGTGAGTCCACCGTTCACGACATGCTGCATGGGCACTTTGAAGGGTTTCTTCATCCAACTGAGTTCTTGCAGTTTTCCGTACGCGACGAGGCTGCCCCAGAAAGTCACCGCACCGATAATCCCCGAGGCAGCGGTCGCGAGCAGCACGTCGCCAGTCATCGCGGTCCCGCCGGAACGGCTGAAAAGTTCAGCGGCGGCGACAAACACCGAAGCTGCTCCACCGAGTCCGTTAAACAAGGCAACCAATTGCGGCATTTGCGTCATCTGAACTCGCAACGCGAGCACAGCACCAACCGCCGCTCCGATGATCACGCCGATGCCGATGAACCAGAAGCTGGCCGCTTGGTCCGACCCTCCACCGTTGGCGACCCACACGAGCGTCATCACGACGGCCAGCAGCATACCGGATGCGCCGAGCAAGTTGCCGCGAACCGCTGTCTTCGGTCGCCCCATTTGCTTGAGGCCCATGATGAACAGGATCGAGGCGACGATATAGCTGATTTGGACCAGCGGATAAAGCATAATTACGGTCTCTTCAAAAGTACGCGGCTCGCGTGGATTGCGATCAATGTGTTGTAGTCCTCGCCCCGTAGCCACAAGCGTCCAGCTTGTGAGCTCCCTCGTTGCTGGCAAGCAAGCTAGAAGCTTGCAGCCACGAGGCCTTAACGCTTCTTAAACATCGCCAACATGCGGTGCGTCACCAGGAATCCGCCAACGGCGTTCACCGTCGCCAATGCCACGGCGAGAAAGCCCACAAAGCCGGAGAAGCTCATACTGGCCGCAACGATTACGGCACCCACCAACGTGATGCCGCTGATGGCGTTCGACCCGGACATCAATGGCGTGTGTAGCGTCGGAGGTACTTTGGTAATGACCTCGAAGCCGACGAAGACCGCCAAGACGAACACGGTCAGGCTGGCGATCACTCGCGTCCAGTTCGCTTGCGCGGCGTCGGCATTGGGTTTGTGTTCCATGACTGCGGTCGCCGGAAGCGGCTTGGCTTTGGGTGTCGCGACTTCTCTCGGAGCGGGTTCTTTCTCGGCAGGCGTCTCGGTCGCCGCCTTTTCATCCGAGGGGCTGGGTTTATCCGCCTTGGCTTTGTCATCGTCTTGTGCGAACAGCAATCCGCCGATCAACATGGCGAGCAGAACCAATCCGAACACTTTGAACTTCGAGGGCACTTGACTCATTCGTCAGTTTCCTTGGCTGATTCGCCGTCATGGTCGTTCGCGTCCGTGTCGGTTGCATCTGCCTCGATATCCTCCGAGGTCAAAGTTATTTCCACATTGGGTTCCGGCTCTGGCTCGGGTTCCGGCGACGGTTCCAGTCCGAGAATGTCTCGCATGCGAGCATTGACAAGTTGGCCGTCGTGAGCGACGAGCGTCTCGCGAATGATTTCGTCTTCGAGATTCAACGCGACCTTACCGTCTTTGATCAGGTTCAGCAGGAATTTCGTGACGTTATTCGAGTACATCTGGCTGGCGTGATTGGGGATCTCGGACGGAAGATTCGTCGGCCCGAGGATGGTAACGCCGTGTTCGACCACGCGTGTATCCGCTTTGCTCAGTTCACAATTGCCGCCACGTTCGGTTGCCAAGTCAACGATCACACCGCCTGGTGACATGCCTTTCACCGCATCCGCCGTAATCAACAGCGGCGACTGTTTGCCGGGGATGGCCGCCGTCGTAATCACAACATCACTTTCGGCCACCACGCTCGCCATCAGCTCACGTTGCTTGCGATAGAACTCTTCGCCCATCGCTTTGGCGTACCCGCCTTTGTCCTGGGCGTCGCCGGCCTCCAAAGCTAACTCGACGAATTTCCCGCCGAGACTCTCGACTTGCTCCCGACAAGCTGGCCGCACGTCATAGGCCCGCACCACGCCGCCCAACCGCTTGGCCGTGGCGATGGCCTGCAATCCCGCGACACCAACGCCGACGATGAAGACGCGAGCCGGCGTCAAAGTTCCTGCCGCAGTCATCAACATCGGAAAGATCTTGGGCAACTCGATGGCCGCGAGCAGCACAGCACGGTAGCCTGCGATCGTCGCCATCGACGAGAGGACATCCATGCTCTGCGCTCGCGTTATTCGCGGGATCATCTCCAAGGCAAACAGCGACGCACCGGTCTTCGCGATTTCAACCGCCGAACCCGGTTCTCCCAGCGGATCGCACATCCCGATGATGAATTGTCCGTTGCGGAACTTGGCGAGGTCGTTGCGGCCAGCTTCTTTGTTCGTTCCGAGCGTTCGCACCTGGGCGATGATATCGGCCGTGAAGAGCTCGTCGCGAGCGACGATTTTGGCTCCTTTCTCAACATAGTGAGCATCCAGAAACCCAGCCGCCTGGCCAGCACCGGCTTCGACCACCACATCGAGCCCAACTTTTGCGAGTTGCGGCACGTTGGCCGGAACCAAGGCAACCCGCTGCTCGGTGGGGAACGATTCTTTGAGAACGGCAACCTTCATCATGTTGGACTCAACCGGAGTTGGGGATCAATCGAATCATCTCGTCAAACGTCGTCACTTTCCAACGCAGCACAAACACTGGGGAGGCTCACTGGCCTTGATCGCAACTTTGCGAAAAACGCTAGCAGCCGCCCTGGTAACCCGAAGCGTCAGCGAGGAATTGAGGCGGGAATCAGCGCCAACCTCGCTCACGCTTCGGGTTACGATCAAGGCCGGCTCACTTACCATCGGCCACCAAACTCTGCCCAGATTAACCAGTCGCCAAGGAGTTGCAAGACGCAACTTGTGACGGTCGATCGGTCTAGAGCTACCGAAGTCGTACGATTTCGGCTACAGCGTCGTCCAAAGATCAGAACTCCTGATCCAGGCCAGGAGTCGAGAACTCCGGGAGTCAGCGGATTCTCGACAAGGCAGCGGGAGAATAAGGTGATACCAAAATCCAATTTGTGGTCGTCTTGAATTCGTGGGGTCAGCCGGTTTGCCCC
>CAUJKL010000079.1 GCA_963204995.1 Planctomycetota bacterium
CAAAGACAAAGCTGTTTCGCCCCTCTTGGACGGAAGCGGGCGGTGTACGGCTGTTGTCGAACGACGTATTGACGCCGTGTCCAATCGCCTGCTGCTGTTCATCGACGAGGATTGGACGGCGCAGAGCGTTGGAAATTCCGAGTCGGACGTCCATTTCCGTCGGTGTTTGGAAACCGGGCAAGGCCGGGCTGATGTGGAACAGATTGCTGTCTAGTGTCGAGAATTGAAGGCCCGTAACCGAAGACAGGCCCGTTGAAACAAATGTCTCGCCGTCGAGGAAAACAGGTTGCAGCTCGCCACCTGTCGTGGATTCTTGGCCTGGCACGGGAAGATCAATCGCGTAGAGGCGACCCTGAACATCAATCGCGAACAGCATGTTTGCGAATGCGCCGTTCTCGACGTTCTTGGGGCCTGCTGTCAGACCAGCGAATTGAATTCCTACCAGATCATCGGCCGAGTTTCGCACGTAGGTAGTGGTGGCACCGGTCACCAGGCTGTTGTCGAAGCGAGGGCTGGCCGAAGTGGGATTATTGACCACATAGAAGCCGCCGTTGTCACTGACGGCGTACAAGCGACCATTGACTTCCGCGATGCCCGTGACTTGACCACCAGGCCCTTCGCCCGCCGCAGAGAACGGAGCGTCGACGGTCGCAAATCCTCGCGAGGTGTTCACGAACTGGAGGAAAGGTGCTGCCAAAGTGCTTTGACTGCTAGTGGAAGAAATCGTGATCGAAGTCGTTGTTATCGTTCCAAAGGCGTAAGCGGCTGGGACATTCGGTAAAGCCACCGTGCTGCTCCCGGCCACTGCGGTTAAGTTGAGCCCTGGGGTCGCGTTGATTGCGTTTTGCGTCGCGCTTATCAAAGAGCTCAGTGGTGCCGCCGGATTGAAGTTGATCGCAATCGATCCCGCATTTACGCCGCCCGTGCTATTGAACTCGAAGCGAAACGCTGGAGTAAGGTCGTTAACGTCCGTGTCGATCGTAAAGAAGGAACCATCTGCGACGTTGGCAAAATTGCCGAGGATGTAATTCAGATTTCCCGAGCCATTGATCGCCGCCGCCAAATTGACGGGAACCGCTCCCGAAACCGTGAACCCTGTCACCGGATCGATATTCAAGGCGCGATCGCTGGCGAGCGCTTGAATACGTTCGTTACCGGGTGCCACGCCAGGTGCACTTCCAATCGAGCGCCACAATTGTCGCCCATTCACTTGAACGCCGCTGAAATCAACGGTTTGCGCGCCGTGAACGTTAATCCGTGCTAAGCGACCACCCGCAAGGTAGTCAGGATGGCTGGAAATCCCGGCGGCAACGTCTCTGGCAATCTGGTCAGCCGTCGCATCGACGTTATTTGCCGCAAAGGTGAACTCTTGCGTAGAGATCAAGGTATCGACGGTCAAACTGGTCAACGGTGCCGTACCAGGCACGTAGATGCCGCCCGTTGGTGCTAACCCGTTGACGACCACTTTGTCACCCACAGCTTCCGCAGTCGCCGTCAAATTGTGGAGGCTGACCACGACTGCTTCGCTATCAGCGTTCGGGACGCCACGCCGCACCTGCACCGACTTGACCGGGTTAGCCGGAGTATTTCGATTCCGAATCGCGGTCTCCAACGCCAGTTCGTTTTGAGCCGCAGTGGTCGATGGGATCGGAGTGCCGGGAACCACCTGACCTTGTGCATTTATAACAAAGGTTGCTCCACCTCGTACAAAGGGAACAAGGATGCATTGCGAGCCCACTGGATAGTTTGCCACGTTTGTGCAATCGGGGTCCGGCGTGCCTTGGAACCCGGGAGGGGTCGGCACTATTCGGACCGCACCCGGAACGTTCGGGTCGTTTGCAGCAGTTCGATCGTCCCATTCAAAGACGTACATAACACCATTGTCATTGACGACGTTAAAACCTCCGTCGGTCAATCGCGAACCGTCCGGAACTGGGATGACTTGCGGCGCTTGACTTGCGGTTCTGATTGCCGTCGCAATCTCTTGCGCGACCGCTTGAGCACTAAAGGTCGACGAGGGCAGGAACGGAACCGGCACGCGAACGCGTGTGACGGTGGGTGGCGAGACAACTCCAGGCGATCCGATCACGCCCAGACTCGGAGCGTTCGCCGTCGAAAGTATCGGCGTCGGCCCGGTCAGTGGGTCGTTGTCTAACGCAACTTTTCCGTTTTCTAGGAACACCGAGGTGAAGCCAAAAAACGCACCATTGATCTGTGTGGCAACGTTGTTAGCGATTTGATCGGCGGTCAAGGCTCGATCGGCATTGATGACTGAGCCGGAACCGGAATTAACACCATTCGAATCAAACTCAAAGCTTCGAGTGAACGTGCCGTTTCCGACACTGAACACCTCTCCGTCGCCGATTGGCTGTTGTTGACCGACTTGGTTCAAACTCACACTCTGTGACGTATTCAGTACCTGGATGCCGCTGACGCCGAGATGCACGTAACCGCTGCCTTGGTTACTGGGACGCAGTGTCGGAACCGCAGTGCCGATCGCTGCGACGATCGCATCCGCCACCTGACTCTGGCTGCTGCGACCGGTAATGTTGATGGGAATGTTGCCAATGGCTACGGGACTATTGAGAAGGTCCGTATTCTGAATTTCAAACCGCACGGGAGGCGTCGCATCGTTCACATTGGCGTCGATCGTGAAAATCTCGCCATCGCTCACTACGCGACCGCCACCGAATGGCACTTGGATGGCGTAGGTCTGCGGTACTTGCAAGACATATCCGCTCTCGAACTCGAAAGTAACTGGCGCGTTGTTCGTACTGACGGTGTTGACTTGGAACGTCATACCGTCGGCAAAATTACTGCCGTCGCCCACTTGGAGAATCGGTGCCACGCCGTTATCGCCCTCGACGCGAATCCCTGGAGAAGCCTGAGGGATGCTTCCGTTCGCCTGATTCGCGTTTCCGTCCATAACAAACGCAGCCACTTGGCCGAACCGGCCAAAGGCATCTGGAGTCGAATCAACCAGTGTCAGACGTCCCGCACCCGGACTGACGTACGCTTGGACGTCCCAAGGGATCGGCCCCGTATTTGAGACACAAGTCGTCGTTGAGTTAATCGCCGTGGCCAAAGCGGTCACGATGCCAGCTTGCGAAAGCCCTGCAATATCTACTCGGATGGTCGGTGCCGTGACCGTATCCGTAGACGTCTGATCGATCAAGGCAAAGTTTAAGCCGCACCTTTCCGCGTTAGTAACTGTGACGACCGTCCGACTTCGTACGAAGGTGCTATCGGAAAGCACCGTCAGCACCGGACCGGTATCCAATTGAAACAGCGTGTCGTCCAAGAAGAAAAAGTTTCCATCTCGGATCGTGTCTCCGGTTTGCCCACTGATGAGTTGCTGCACCTCAAAGCCGAAGTCGTACTCGAAAGTCGTCGTCGCACCACGGTCGAGCAGCGACACGGTCGTACCGTCCTGGATGTTGAAAGTTTCCAGTTGCGTGGTGGCCGGATTCTCCGGGAGTGTAGCGTCTTGAGTAACGATGCGAGCGTTCGTCAGCAACTCGCCGCGTTCGCGAATGTTGGTGCCCGCTTGGTCCCAGAACCTATCGAGCGGTGTGGTGCTGTCGAGTCGATCGGTTTGTGGCGAAGAGACGGGCACACCGAAGTTTGCAGCCGTTTGATCTGCATTAAACTGATACAGAAGATTGTCGAAACGCGTTGGACCGTTCGGTAATGGAGGCGAATTGAATCCTCGATCACCGACCGCGAATCCACCGAGACCGATTCTGTTGGTGAACGTGATTGCGTTGAACTGAATACCATCACCGATTCGCGGCGGGACGTTATGGCTAATCGCCGAGTTCGGCGGTGATGCAGTGCTCGCCGGATCGATTTCGTACGTGACAATTCCATCGTCGCGGAGCACCGTCGCGTTACCGGTGGCTGGATCGATCTCCAAGAACAACCCTGAATTCGCATCGAACGGGCTATTGGCAGCGTTTTCGTTGAGCCCCACCGCGTAGGCGTAGATCATGCCATTGGGATGGATCGCAAAGTCGCGGATATCGTATTCGAGGTCATTGCCGACGTACGTTTCTTGGGCACCCGTGAACGGATCGACAATGGTTAGATCGTACGAGTCGCTCCCAAATGTTTCGAATCGGCTGCGCTGCTGGCTCACGTACAAGGCGACGTCGCCAAGGTGGAACTCGACTTTGCTGGCATTATCGAGGAGGACAGGTATCTGCGGATTGTCCGCTGTCGAGACATAGTTCGGAGTCCCGCCGATGGAAATATGGTCTTCGACGATCCGCCGAGTCGAATCGACGGGTTCGAGTCGGAGGTCGGGATTGATCGGATTGCGAAGGAAGAACTGTTCCAGCTGGGCGGGCACTTGTGCGTCGCTGGACACCGCCAGGAAGTACGTGCCCGGCGGCATTTCGACCGTGCCAATAAAGGGGTCCGAACCGCCGACCGTACCGCGAGACAGATCGTCGATTTGCGAAGTGCCAGGTTTGCCCGGTCGATCATCCGCGACATTGCCTTCTCGGCTGGTGAGAATCAGTCGACCGTTTGAATCAAAGACCGACATCACCGTGTTGGCACGCGCCAAACCATCGGCGTAATCGATATCAAAGACGACCTCCAGCGTACTGGGTTGAATCCGAACATTCTGAAAGTTGATGTTGAACTGGTAGAAGTCAACGTCATTGCGGGATGCTAAGTCACCGGCAATGCCCAGTGCGGCGCGATCGACGGCGACCAGATTTCCGATGACCTGCGCGTTAGCGGTCGAATCATTGTTCGCCCCAGCGACTTCCACCGACTCGCCCAATAACGGCGAGTGAATCGGCTGGCCGAGGACTTCGATTCCATTTTCCGCGTACGAAATGTTCGAGTAGCGCACCGTCGAGCCCGGAGTCTCGTCCATTTCACGCAGTCGAATCTGAAGTTGATAGGCACCGGAAGTGAGCCCACCGTCGAGGTTGCTTAGATCGTTGCTGCTGCTGCGAATGCGAAGGTGGTAGGTGTTGATCGACCCTAAAGCACCCGGCAGAATAACGCGCATGCCGGGATCGCGCGGGTTGGTCGAGTAAAAGTCTTCGCCCTGGATTGGCGGCTGTTTTTGCATCAAGCGGGCGATGCCGCCCAACAATGTCGAGTCTGTCAG
>CAUJKL010000080.1 GCA_963204995.1 Planctomycetota bacterium
ACTTTTTGGAGTGCGACGATTCATCGCCGCTTTGGTATTTTTCGACTTGGCGCCAATTATTCGCTATCCAATGTAAGTTGCGGTGATGCTGAAAAAGTGCTTCGCACTGGAGAGCAAAGCGGTGACAAGTCACCGCAGTCCCAAAAAATGCAAAACTCGAACTAAGCTGGAGTTATGAACCGCATCGATGTCGAGGCAATTCTGGCGCAGGTGGAGCAGTTGCCGGCGACAGCCGGTACGCTGCCGACCGAGGCCGAGCAAGCTGTCGAGAAACTGCTCAGTGACGACGCTCTTGGATTAACATCCTTAAGCCCACGCCATTCGGGACGAGCCCGTTGGGGACCGAGGAACAGATTCAGCATCTCCTCACACGATAGATTTCGGTACGCATCACCAAATCTCGAACTCCCCATTCCCGACCCCTTCCTCTTGTACCACCGAGCGGCGTTCCTGGTTGTCGCTTTTGCCAACAGCTTGCACAATACATCGATCAACTACGCAAAGATGTTCTTGCACGAGGAATCAATGAATTACGCACGGACAGAGGCTGTGAACAAATCAAATCGATGGCTGCAAGCGACACAATACGTAGGGTGCGTTTCACGCACCCTACGATGTTTTCACATCCTCACAGCGAAAGCTGTCATGTTTATACTTGCCATCGCCCTCGTTTTGGCTGCCGCCAATGCTAGTCGAGCCGATGAATTCTCTGGCGATTGGAGCGTAACGGCAGATCGGGTGTGGGCGGGACAAGCCTACTGGGCGAATCGCCTTCAAGACTGGCGAGTCAACGACGGACGGCTGGAATGCATGCAACGACAAGCCCGCTATCCGATGCGGACGCTGCATCTGCTGACCCATCAGCTGAATAATTCGACAGGGCATCTGGCCGTGAGTGTACGGGCGGGACTGATCGACGACGAAGCGGTTGGCGAGGAAACGGCTGTCGGACTGTTGCTCGGTGCCGGTGGTGGCGAGCTGGATTATCGGAGTGCCGCACTCGTTCATCACAGCAGCGGTGCCGGAGCCGGCTTGTTCGTCGGCGTGGATGGCCTTGGCCGAGCGTTCATTCGCGACAACGAAGCACCGACAACGGATCGCGGTGTACAAGTGGGCGCTGCCACGGTCGGCATTGCTCCCCAAGCAGTGTTAAGGGATGTCGCCATTCGCATTCTCGGCTCGGCTGCGGATATGACCCCGGACAGCTATATCCTTCGCGTCTCGATTCACGATCCGGAAACAGACCGGCTCTTCAGCGTGGCAACTCGCACGATTTCGACGAAACGAGTCGTCGGCAATATCGCGCTCGTCTCGCATCCAGGTTCAGCGTCGCAGACAGGCCGCTTTTGGTTCCGCGATTGGCGAGCCGCCGGCGATAAGGTTACTGCTCATCCCGATCAGACGGCCGGCCCAATTCTTGGGACTCAGTACACGCTCAGTCGCAACATCCTCAAGCTCACCGCCCAAATGATGCCCCTCGGCGAAGGCGAGTCGCTGCGGGTTGAATTGCAGACGAAGCAGGGTGACGATTGGAAGTCAACGGCGACAACGGAAATGATCGTGCCGGGCTGGACTGCGACGTTTCGCGTTGCCGATTGGGACTCGACGCAAGACACGCCGTATCGTGTGACTTACGGCAACTCGGAATGGAGCGGCACCATCCGTCGCGATCCCACCGAGAAGGAGACGATCGTCGTCGCTGGCTTCACGGGCAATCACAACAATCGCCACGGATTGGAGCGAGGTCCATTCGATTGGAAGACGGGCATGTGGTTCCCGCATCACGACTTGACCGCTCAAGTCGCGAAGCACAAGCCGGACGTTCTGTTCTTCAGCGGCGATCAAGTCTACGAAGGCGACAGCCCGACGCATCCCGACTTAGCGAACATCCAGCTCGACTACATGTACAAGTGGTATCTGTTCAGTTGGGCCTATCGCGACCTGACGAAAGATATTCCAACGGTCACGATGCCCGACGATCACGACGTCTATCAAGGCAATCTTTGGGGCGAGGGCGGTCGCGCGACGGACAAAGACGACAAGGGTGGTTACGTTCATCCGGCGGAGTTCGTAAAGATGTCGGAACGAACGCAGACCAGCGACTTGCCCGATGCCTTTCACGACGAGCCGTTGGCTCAAGGTATCCGCTCGTACTACACGGACATGGTCTACGGGCGAATCAGCTTCGCGATACTCGAAGATCGAAAGTTCAAGAGCGGCTGCAACGGACGCGTGCCAGATTCGGGCAGCAGCCGCGCCGATCACATCACCGCTCCAGACTTCGATGTCTTGAAGGCCGACGTTCCAGGTTTGCAGTTGCTTGGCCAACGGCAAGAAGAGTTTCTGGAAGCCTGGGGACAGGACTGGCAAGGTGCGGACATGAAAGTCGCGCTCTCGCAAACCGTCTTTGCGAATCTCGCGACGCACCACGGTTCCGCGTTAGCGTACCTGCGTGCAGACCTGGACTCCAACGGCTGGCCGCAGTCAGGTCGCAATCGAGCCGTCGATTTGCTGCGTCGTTGCTTCGCCTTCCACATTGGCGGCGACCAGCATCTGGCCACGATCGTGCAGCATGGCGTCGACACGTGGGACGATGGCTGCTGGTCGTTTGTCGTCCCCAGCATTGTTAACTTCTATCCCCGCGCGTTCGCTCCGAAAAACACCGGCCAGTACGAGTATCCAGCGGTCGAGGATTACACCGGCCAGTTCCGCGACGGGTTTATGAATTACGTGACGGTGTACGCGGCCACGAATCCCGGACGCCCGATGGGCCACGAACCTGCCGACCTCCACGACAAGATGCCGGGCTACGGCATCGTTCGCCTGAACAAAGCGGCTCGCACCATCGAAATGGAATGCTGGCCGCGATTTGCCGATCCGAATGACCCCAGCGCCAAACCGTACTTCGGTTGGCCCAAGACGATTTCACAGGAAGACAACTACGCGCGACAGGCAGTTGGATACTTGCCAATGATAAACGTGAGCGGTATCGAGAATCCGGTCGTGCAAGTCATCGACGAAGCCGACGCGGCGGTTGTTTATACGCTGAGGATCAACGGGCAACAGTTTCGACCGAAGGTGTTCGCCGCTGGTCGCTATACAGTGAAAGTGAGTGACGGAACGAACGAGCACACCAAGTCGCTCGGTGGGCTGAGTATTACTGCCGAAGGTGAGAACGTCATCATCAACGTCCAACTATAAGGTCGCAAGGAGCGTTCGTGTGCCAAGTTTTCAAACGGTGGGCTATTGCACGCCCAGCAATTCACACACGCCCCATTGACCGCCATTTTCGTCGACCGCGACTTGCAATCGATTGATACGCGTATGGGTACTTCGCTCGAAATCATCGATGAGCCGTCGCCCGATGTATCGCGCAAGTAACTCGGCGGTCGTATTGGACACTGGCAACAGGACGCAATCACCGCGAGGAAACACCCAACGTCGCTCCTCGAAAGTGACTTCGACTTCGGCGTCGCTGGGTACGACTCGAAGGGACGGATGGTCCGTCGGCAGCAGCATGTGATGATCTAGTTCCGTCACAATGTTCTGCAATGAATCGCGGAGGGCAATGAAGTCGACCACATACTGATTCTCGTCGAGTTCCCCGAACACGAGGACTTCGACTCGATAGTTGTGCCCATGCAGTCGCTCGCACACGTTGCCATTGAACGTAATGAAATGTGCAGCACTGAACACCATGCTCTCTTTGCACAAGCGGACGTGATATTGCTCGGACAAACCGACTCTCCTACTCAGGGCCTGCTCCATCTGCAGAGCGAACTACGAACGATCCGCCTTGTTTGACGCACCGCTCGGCAGCGTGGATACTATTGACGCTGTTCCGTGCCAGTCACCAAGGAGCCAACGATGTCTCGCCACCGAATCACTCGACTCGTTCTCGCCACCGCATTTCTAAGTATCGCATCTCTCGTCGCGATCTCCCAGCCTGCATCGGCGGCCGATCGGCCACCGAACGTGGTCGTGATCTTCATCGACGATATGGGATACGGCGACATCGGCCCGTTCGGTGCCCAGGGATACACGACACCGCATCTCGATCGTATGGCCAAGGAAGGTCGAATCTTCACGGACTTCTATGTCACCCAGGCGGTTTGCTCGGCGTCGCGTGCCGGACTGCTCACCGGTTGCTACAACGTCCGCGTCGGCATTCTGGGAGCACTCGGGCCCCAATCGAACACGGGCATCAACGCCAACGAAGTGACACTCGCCGAGATCTGCAAACAGAAAGACTACGCAACCGCTTGTTACGGCAAGTGGCATCTCGGGCACCATCACCAGTTCTTGCCCCTGCAGAACGGCTTTGATGATTATTTCGGACTTCCCTATTCGAATGACATGTGGCCGTACCACCCCGGTGTCGCTCATCTGCCGATGGAAGAAAGGCTGAAGCGGTGGCCGCACCTGCCGCTGATCGATAAGAACGACGTCGTCAACGCTCAGGTCACGGGCGAAGACCAAGAGCAACTCACCACGCAATACACCGAGCGGGCAGTCAGCTTTATCGACAAGAATCAGGACCGTCCGTTTTTCCTCTACGTTCCGCAGAGCATGGTGCATGTACCGCTCTACGTTTCCGACAAGTTCAAAGGCAAGAGCGAACGCGGGCTGTTCGGCGACGTGATGATGGAAGTCGATTGGTCGGTGGGCCAGATTCTCGATGCCCTCCGCCGGAACAAGATCGACGACAAAACGCTGGTGATATTCACGGCTGACAACGGCCCCTGGCTAAGTTACGGCGACCATGCAGGCAATGCCGGTCCGCTGCGTGAAGGTAAAGGCACGATGTTCGACGGAGGCTGTCGCGAGTCGACCATCATGTGGTGGCCTGGCACGATTCCTGCCGGCACGACATGCCATGAGCCGGCGATGACAATCGATATCCTGCCCACGGTGGCGGCACTTTGCGGTGCCCGGCTGCCCGAACACAAGATCGACGGCAAAAACATCCTGCCGCTAATTACAGGCGAGGCCGACGCCAAAAGCCCACACGAAGCCTATTTCATGTATTGGGGTAAGGAACTGCAAGCCGTGCGGATGGGCAAGTGGAAGCTTCACTTTCCACACGGCTACCGATCCCTGGATGGCCGACCAGGCGGCACCGGAGGAATCCCCGTCGACTATTCCACGGCCCGCATCGGGCTGGCATTGTTCGACCTCGAACACGACATCGGCGAAACCACCAATGTCGCCGAACAACATCCCGACGTCGTCGAACGAATCAATCGTCTCGCCGCCGAGATGCGGGCGGATCTGGGCGACTCGTTAAACAAACAGCAAGGCCAGGGCCTCCGCCCGCCCGGACGAATTTAACCCGCATTTCTCATCGTAGGCCGGACCAAGGCCGCAACCCGTTGCCGGAGCTTCGCAAACGCAAATAGCTTGAAAGCATGGTGTTTCGTAAATCCACTCGACAACTGCGACCGAAGTTCCGGCAGATGCGGCGTTTGCTTCGATCCGGCCTACAACTGATGAGAAATGCGGGTTAAGGCCCCTGCGGCCACTGCGAGTCGTGTAGTAACGCTCACGAAATAACTTACCCGTTTGTGCGAGTTCGGGCGGGTGGCTGTGGCGGAGTCTTCGACGCCACGGCTGATTGGAGTTCATGGTAAGCCGGGGCTTCGCGGCGGGTGGCTGTGGCGGAGTCTTCGACGCCACGGCTGATTGGAGTTCATGGTAAGCCGGCGGGTGGCTGTGGCGGAGTCTTCGACGCCACGGCTGATTGGAGTTCATGGTAAGCCGGGGCTTCGCGGACTCAGCCCCAGCCACCTCGTTCCACGAAGTTATTTCCTGGACGATCCTAAATCGTCCTCGACCACCCATCACGGCATTCAACAAATCGACGCAGATCCTTATCCGGTGGGAGTTTAGCTTATTGACAAGGGAAGACCGGGTAGGGCAAGATGTAGAAGGTGGTACGCATCTGCGATCGGCATTCGCCTACTTCGTCTTACCACCCCGTCATCGGTATCGAAGGACTCAGGAACAATATGGCAAAGAAGTTTAGTGACTACACTGATTTATTAATTCGTCGCGGCACCATCAGCCTGGATCAGCTTTCCGAAGCTGAGCGGATGGCCCGGGACAATAATAAAAAGGTCTCGGATTGCCTCGTTCAGCTACATTATGCAAGTGGCGAAGACGTCATGCGCGCGATGGCCGAGCATCATAAGCTCGACTACGTTGACCTTTCCGAAGTCAGTATCCCCGAAAACATTATCGCGCTGGTTCCCGAGTCGGTGGCCCGCGAAAACGGGATCTTGCCGATGGCCGATGATGACGACGCGTTGGTCGTCATCATGAGCGACCCGCTCGATATCGAGACGATCGAAAAGCTGCGTTTTATCCTCAATCGCCGCGTCGACGTGGCCTTAGCACCCGACGAAGCCATCCAGGAAGCGATTAACCGCTATTATGGTCAAGTCGAGGGGGAAAGTGCCGACTCGATGCTGCAGGAGTTCACCGACACCGCCATCGACTTTACCGAGACGGAAGGCGAAACCGGTGAAGGTAGCGAGGTCGTCGACGAGAACAGCGCTCCCATCGTGCGGCTCGTCCATTTGATGATCAGCGAAGCCGTGCAACTGCGAGCATCGGACATTCACATCGAGCCCTTCGAGGATCGAGTCCGCATTCGTTATCGGATCGACGGCGTTCTCGTCGAGCGTGATAGCCCCCCGCGACGACTGCTTTCGGCAATCCTGTCGCGCATCAAGATCCTTTCCAAGCTCGATATTGCCGAACGCCGGCGCCCCCAAGACGGGCGTATCAAAGTCACCGTAGGAGAAAAGGAGCTCGACCTTCGCGTCAGCGTGCTGCCGACTAACCACGGCCAATCCGTGGTCATGCGACTACTAGATAAAGACAACATCAAAATTGGTGTAAAACAACTGGGCTTCTCCGATGATACGTTCAATAAGTTTACTCAGCTCATCAAGCGGCCCAACGGAATCTTGCTGGTAACTGGCCCGACAGGGTCAGGGAAAACGACCACTCTGTATGCCGGTCTGAATTTCCTCAACCGCCCCGATACAAAGATCATCACCGCCGAAGACCCGGTTGAGTACTACCTTCCCGGGATCAACCAATGCGAGGTGCGGCATAGCATTGGACTCGACTTCGCGCTCATCATTCGTGCCATGCTGCGGCAAGCTCCAAATATTATTCTCGTGGGAGAAATGCGAGATACCGAGACCGCTCAGATGGGAATCCAGGCATCTTTAACGGGACACTTGGTATTCAGTACACTACACACAAACGATGCGGCTAGCGCTGTGACACGCATGACCGACATGGGAGTGCCTGGTTATTTGGTCGCGAGCAGCGTGATCGGCATCCTCGCCCAACGGCTTGTGCGGGTGATCTGTGCCCGCTGCAAGACGAAGTACATGCCGAGCGATGCGGCACTGGACGAGGCCGGTATCCCCCGGGAAGCCGCAAGGAACGCCGAGTTCGCTCGCGGAAAGGGTTGTAACTACTGTCAGAAAAAGGGGTTCCGTGGACGCAATGGCATTCACGAACTGCTGGTCGTAAACTCTCGGGTTCGTGAGCAAATCTTCTCGGCAGCGTCCACTCAGGACATTCGCAAGCAGGCGATAAAAGACGGCATGAGAACGCTTTACGTCGACGGCGTCCAGAAAGCGATGAAGGGGATCACGACGCTCGAAGAGGTGTATCGTGTCGCCAAGCGCAATGAGCAAGATATGATCCCGGTTTGATACTGTTGATCTCGTACAATCAGCCGGCGATCGCTCCTGCCAGCTGCAACAATAGGCGTAGAGATTTTTGCTCCCTTTGTATCAGTGAATTCCCGTGATTGCCTCGGTCGGGAGGTGAAGACTTTCGGTGACAGGCGTTAAATCCGGCTCCTGGTTTGCCTGGGGAGTCGCAAGTAGTCAATAATCGGTTGCACGCCAAATGTAGCGCTGGAATAAACCACCAGGGGAGCGACATGCGGCGAGCAGAGACGATGGCGATGCTAGATTTACGACGCTCTTCCCGGCCAAATCTAACAGCTAGTTCAATTCTCAGGCATTTGGCGATCAGCCCTTCGGCATCGACGAGCATTCATTTGCTCTTCGATGAATCTTCCCACTATTAGTTTTGAATCAAGGCCGGCGTAATGAAAACAGTCTTAATCGACAAACTGCTGGAAGCCGCAGTGAAGCAAGGTGCGAGCGATATTCACATCGTAGTAGGGCAGCCGCCGGTGTTTCGCCTGCATGGGCGAATGCGGAAGTTGGAGACGAAGGTTCTAGAGGCGGAAGACGCCGTGGCGTTGATGAAGAGTATCGCGCCCGAGCGTTGTCAGCGTGAATTGCAAGAGGCCGGTGGCTCGGACTTTGGGTTCGCGTTCGGCGATAAGGCCAGGTTCCGTGTCTCGATCTTCAAGCAGCGCGGTGTCATCTCGATGGTGCTGCGGCAGATTCCGACCGACAAGCTCACTCCCGAGCAGCTCGGTTTGCCCGAATGTGTGGTCAAGATGGTGATGCGCCCCCGCGGACTGTTTCTGGTGACGGGACCGACCGGTTCCGGAAAGAGTACCACGCTGGCCAGCCTGGTGAACTACATCAACGAGAACGTCGATCACCACATCATCACGATCGAAGATCCGATCGAGTTCTATCACGAACACAAGAAGTCGACGATCAATCAGCGCGAGGTGCATGTCGACGTCGGCAGTTTCTCGGAGGCTCTTCGCCGCGCGTTGCGACAAGACCCGGACGTGATTCTGGTCGGCGAGTTGCGAGACTTGGAAACGATCGAAGCAGCGATCTCGGCGGCCGAAACCGGCCACGTTGTGTTTGGTACGTTGCATACGAACAGCGCCCAAGGCACGGTCAACCGCATCATTGATGCGTTCCCAGGTAACTTGCAGGACCAGATCCGCACGCAGCTTTCAACCGCCTTGATTGGCGTGGTGGCCCAGACGCTGATTCCACGCATCGGTGGCGGTCGGTGTGCGGCCTACGAAATCATGAGCGTGACGCCAGGTATCGCTAATCTGATCCGCGAAAATAAAACTTTCCGGATCAACTCGGCAATTCAAACCGGAGCGAAGTTCGGCATGAAGCTGATGGACGACGCGTTGTTTGATTTGTGGAAAGACGAGAAATGCACGCTCGAGGACGTTCTCGGAAAGGCGCAGAACCCAGACGACCTCGCAAAACGAATTGTCAACGCCCGCCGCGGCATCTTGGACGAAAACGATGAAGAAGGCGCAGGCGACTCCGCCGCCTAACCCCCTCAACCCTCAACCCTCAACCCTCAACCCTCAACCCTCAACCCTCTCGAGCTTTCTCTTATGGCCATACGTCGCATCGGACAAATCCTGGTTGATCTCGGGTTCATCAGCGATGACCAGCTGGAGATGTTACTCGAAGAGCAAGATCGGCAGCCGGGCGAAAAGCTCGGCAAAATCGCCGAAGAGATGGGCTTGATCACGGACGAGCAAATCGCCCAGGCGCTGGCCGAACAGATGAATATGCAGGTCGTCAGTTTGGCGGAGTTCGTTCTAGCACCCGAGATGAAGGAACAGATCTCCGAAACCATGGCGCAGATGTATCGGATCATTCCGATCAAACGCGAAGACGACGAGTTGACGATCGCGACCTGCGATCCGCAGAACCTCTCGATTCAAGACGAATTGCGAACTTTTCTGGGTCTCACCGTCAGGATCGTCGTCGCCACCGAACGCGAGATTGTCAGGTGTCTGGAAAAGTTCTACGACGCGGGCGGCGACAGCGTCGAGCGTTTGATCGTCGACATGGAAAGCGACGAAGACCTGATCAAGATGACTCAGAAGAGCATGGCGCAAAAGGATACCTTTGACCTCACGAATGCCGAAGCACTGGCCGACAGCGCACCGGTTCGCAAGCTGCTGAACATGATCCTCCTGCTGGCGATCAAGGATCACGCCAGCGACATTCACTTCGAGCCGTTTGAAGACGAGTTCCGGATTCGCATCAAAGCGGACGGCGTGCTGTACGAGATGGTGCCGCCGCCCCGACACTTGGCGTTCGCCATTACGACTCGCATCAAAGTCATGGCGGATCTGGATATCGCAGAACGCCGCATGCCGCAAGACGGTCGCATCCAGTTGTCGGTGGGTGGCCACCCGATCGATCTGCGGGTCAGCGTGTTGCCGACGATGTTTGGCGAAAGCGTCGTCATGCGAATCCTCGATCGCTCGGTCGTCTCGCTCGACTTGAATAAGGTCGGCTTGGATGCCAAGACGATGAAGGATTTCAGAACCGTCATTCACAAGCCCAACGGCATCGTGCTCGTGACTGGCCCGACGGGATCGGGAAAGACGACCACGTTGTACTCGGCGCTCAGTGAACTGAATTCCATCGAAGACAAATTGATCACGACCGAAGATCCGGTCGAATACGACATCGACGGCATCATTCAAGTGCCCATCGACGCGAGCATTGATGTGACTTTTGCGAAAGCTTTGCGTGCCATCTTGCGGCAAGACCCCGATCGCATCCTGGTGGGCGAGATTCGCGATATCGAAACGGCCGAGATCGCGATTCAAGCTTCGCTGACGGGCCACATGGTCTTCAGCACGCTGCACACCAACGACGCTCCCAGTACGATCAGCCGCTTGAAGGACATGGGAGTGCCAACCTTTATGATCGCCGCCACGGTCGAAGCGATCCTGGCCCAACGCCTCGTGCGTCGTATTTGCAGCCAATGCCGCGACGAATTCGATCCCGGCGACAACATCCTGATGGAACTGGAGATCAAACGCGAGAACTTGACCCCGGATCAAAAGTTCTATCGTGGAAAAGGCTGCGATCTTTGCAACAACACGGGTTACAAGGGCCGAGTTGGCTTGTTCGAGCTGATGATTATGAACGACGATTTACGCGACATGGTCCTGGGCAATGTCTCGGTCGACGAGTTGCGCGAAGCAGCACGCGGCTTTGGCATGGTCTCGCTGCGAGATGCGGGAACGGCCTTTATGTTTCAGGGAGTCACGACACCGGACGAAGTGATTCGGGAGACAATCGTGGATGCGTAGGGGAGGGTGGAGAGTGGAGAGTGGAGGGTGGAGAGTGGAGAGTGGAGAGTGGAGA
>CAUJKL010000081.1 GCA_963204995.1 Planctomycetota bacterium
TGACAACATTAGACACATTGCCTACATTTAGACGCGACGCCTAACAAGGAGCTGGTAATGGCTAACAAGCAACTGCACGTGACCGACACGGAACTGACCGTCCTGCGCGTCTTATGGCGTGAGAGCACCGCGACCGCTCGCCGATTGACAGAAGTCCTTTATCCGACTTGTTCGCCGTCGGACGTAGCGACGATCCACTCGCTGCTGAAGAGACTCGAAGCGAAGGGAGCAGTTCGCCGAGATCGCACCACGCACCCACACGGCTTCGCGGCTGCCGTGACTGAGACCGAGGTGGCGGGGCACAAGCTGGAGGCCCTTGCCGAACAGCTGTCCGATGGCTCGATGGCCCCCTTCATTATGCATCTGCTCAGTTCGCGAAAGATGAGTCAGAGCGAAGCCGATGAGATCCGCGCGATGCTGACAAACTACAAACCGAAACGGCGGTGAGGCATGGCAAACAGTTTGCTCGAAGCGGCAATCAGCAACGTACTCGTCGCAGGCGTACTGGCATTGACCGCGATTCTCGTCACGAGGCTATGGAGAAGCTCACAAGTTGCACACCTACTGTGGCTTCTTGTACTTGCCAAGCTGATTACACCGCCGCTGTGGCGAGTCCAATTGCCTGCACTCGCCCGCGAATCCTCGAACGTCGCCAGCACAATCCAGCCGACGGACACTTCCGATTCGCTCGACTTGACTGCAACTCGCAGCGAGGTGCTGGTGTCAGCCGAAGATGCACGTATCGAGAGTAGTGTCGGGCTCTCCGGTCCTTACGTCGAACAAGTAAATCGCCAAACTCGCGTTGACTTCATAAGCGGTGGATTTCATGAATTCATTGCGACAACTGGATCATTGTTTCAACGTGCGACCGGATTCATCTCATCACATGCGTTGACGATTAGTTTAAGTTGGTTCGCTGCTTCGGTCTTGTGCGCGACGACGGTCGTTTTTCGTGTCGTCCGTTTCAATCGACTGCTCCGGCAAACATTGCCAGCCAGTGACGAACTCAGCCGACTTACTAGCAAGATCGCGCAGCGACTCAGCTTGGAATACACACCGTCGATTCGATTAACTCCTGCTACGATCGCGCCCTTGGTGTGGCCGGCGACATCACCAGCGACCATCGTCTTGCCAACGCGGCTTGTGAGCGAGTTGTCCGACGAACAGTTATCGATGATTCTCGCACACGAACTCGCGCATCTGAAACGTCACGATCACTGGGTTCGTTTCCTGGAAGTGGCGGTGGTCGCGGCCTACTGGTGGAACCCGGTCGTTTGGTGGGCACGACGCGAGTTACATGCAGCCGAAGAGGCGTGCTGCGACTCGCGAGTCATGCAGATGTTTCCGACGAGTGCTGTCGCGTATGGCGATGCGTTATTGCGT
This sequence comes from Planctomycetota bacterium, assembly GCA_963204995.1. Taxonomy (GTDB): domain Bacteria; phylum Planctomycetota; class Planctomycetia; order Pirellulales; family Pirellulaceae. The sequence goes on from CAUJKL010000081.1 coordinate 1,384, forward strand.
ACGAATCAATTTGTGTCTTCCGGTTGCGTTCCCGCGCCGTTGCTGGCAAGCGGATTTCGTGGAGCCGGTTACCTCAAGAGGAGAGTATCGATGATTTTGAACGATGAGTTTGGAATTCCGGCCTCGCGGAAGATGCACTGGACACTGGCGTTCATCGCCATTTGCGTCCTGCCTGTGACGGCGCGAGGAATCTTGGCACAGGACGAGCCGCCGAAGCCTGCGGCGAAAGCAGGGGATGACCCTGTCACCGACGCCGAAGAGCCGGCCGCCGACGCTGAAATTCAGCAATTATTGCAGACGCTGGGCACGAAAGAAGCCCGGCCATTTCAAGCATTGAACGACTTGATCAAACTCGGAGACAAGGTCATTGAACCGACTCGGGTGGTGATGAACGACCGCGAGCAGCCAGTCGCCCGACGGTGGCAAGCTGCAAAAGTGTTCGGTGCTCTTAAGGCGAAAGTCGCGATTCCAGATCTGTTGGCAATCATCGAAGGTAACGACAATGCCATTGTGACGCGTGTCGCGGCTGAGTCTTTGGGGATAATGGGTGATCCCGCTGTGATTCCACTCTTGAAGAAGGTACTCGAGAACGCGACCGACCCGCACCTTAAAAAGTCGCTTGAAAATACGATCGCGATATTGGATGGTCGTACGCCCCTCCCCATCTTCCCCACTGCGGCGAATCTGGATTTTGAAAGCGGCGCTCGTGACGATGGTGCTCCAATCCGGTGGGGCGGTGGCGGTGTGGGATATGAACTCGCCCTTGACGCAGAGATCTTTCATCAAGGAAAGAGTAGCGGTAGGGTGAAACGCATTGCTGACGGCGGACGGGGCGGTTCATTGACGAACGGTACGTCGGCGGTTCCCTATCGCGGCAAGCGACTCAAGTACTCAGGATTCCTACGTTCGCAAGATGCGGGCACCGCCGGGCTGTGGATGCGAGTCGACAGTATCCAAGATGGTGTCGCGAAACCAATCGCCTTTGACAACATGAGCACTCGACCCATCAAAGGCACCACGGAGTGGAACGAGTACGCAGTCGTCCTCGATGTTCCCCCAGAAGCAACGAGCATTGCGTTTGGTATTCTGCTCACCGGCCAAGGGACGCTGTGGGGCGACGATTTGAAAATCGAGATCGTCGGAAACCTCGGCGAAGGTGCAGATTCAACTGGAATCGATCAGGAAGTGCTCGAGCGAATCAACGCAGCGATCACTGCACGCGATACGGGGAACCTTGCGAACATGGATTTCGAGCAGGGTGCCGCGAACGACGGATACCCAAAGCTCTGGGGTGGTGGAGGCACTGGTTACAAACTGTCGATTGATTCGGACAAGTCGCACCAAGGGGCTCATAGTGGGCGCATTGAACGAGTCGGGCAAGGCGATCGCTTCGGATCGTTCACGCGATCCGTTCCAGTCACCAACTTTCTCTCCAAACGCATCATGTACTCTGGTTACTTGTCCACCGAAAACGCCGAGTCAGCCGTGTTATGGATGCGCATTGATGGCGTCCACGATGGGCAAATTGAACCCATTGATTTCAGCAATACAACCAAGCAAGGCGGTATCGGAACAACTGATTGGACCGAGTATTCAATCGTCCTCGATGTCCCGCCGGATGCGAAGCACGTCACGTTCGGATTTCTCCTGACCGGTGCCGGGATTGTCTGGGGCGACGACTTGAAGATCGAAGTCGTCGGAGAAATCGGCCAAGGCCCCGAAACGACAGGGTTTGGCAGGGAACGGATGAAGGCGATCAACGAGGCGAACCGCGAACGAAAGGCCAGCCAGCCTCCATCTTGATCCAACTTCACACCATAATCCGCAAAACACCAACCACCCCCACCAAGCCGCAATAACGGCTCACTTCCTGGTCGCAATCGACACCTTGACGAACATCTGGACCTTTTCGAGAAGTGGGGCTATTAAGCATGTCATCTTCGATCTTTCACGCTATAACGAGATTGGCTTGGAACCATGACTCGGATAAACAGGATTTTGGCGGCTTGCCGTTTGGAGGGTCATGACGGTGCCGTGCTTGGCTGCGCCAGGGCATTAGCGGAAAAGCAGGAAGCCGATTGCACCTCCTGCATGTACTGTCCAAGGATGGAAACGAGACAGACGCGAAGGTCGCAGCGAGGCACGCTCGCGAACAATTGGAGAAGCTGCTGCCTGCCGAACAGGTCTTGAAGCTGACCTTGGCCATCCTAGGGCGTAGATGTGCCAGTCAACGGGGCCAGTTCGCTGAAAGTCCCGCCGGAAGTGGCACGTCCGTGACGACTATTTCGTGTGGCGAGGTTCGTTATCGTCCCGTGGCGGTTCGAATTTGTCCGTCGTTCGCCCTTCGATGATTTGCCGGGCGCGGTCTGCGTCCCAGTCCCGGACTAGCACTTTGGTCTCGACGAGTTCAGTAAAGCCGCCCTGCGACTCGCCGTCCAGCTCGCAAGCGATCCCAGCGGCATGCAACTCGTTGCGAATGATCTCTGCCTCGTAGAGGTCGTTGGTCGTATACACCACGACTACTTCGTTTGCGTCGCCACTCATGGTCGTTTCCTTATCAGCACATGTATACGTTGAAAGACTACCTTGGCATTTTTGCTTCCACGTTTCTCTTCTTATGGCACAGCAACCTCTCCGCGTAAAGGTGGTTCCGCCGCAAACGAAAGCTGCGACAATGATCAAGAAGCAGAATCTGCTCGCCTTCGTTAGACAAATCGTGACGGTAACTTGCTAGGTTTTCCAAATGGACGAGATTGATGCCTACGCGATTCCCGGTTTCCGAGAACCGGTGAGTTGCTTGACGCATCTCGTGGCGGCGGTCGTGTTCGTGATCCTCGGCTACCATCTTGTCCGACGAGGTCGTGGAAGTTGGATTCGTTCGGCTAGTTTGGCGACCATGGCCATCGCGTCCGTGTTCTTGCTTTCGATGAGCGGCGTGTACCACTTACTGGGACCTGGCACGGGGCGGAATGTCATGCGGCAGCTCGATATCGCGGGAGTCTTTGCCTTGATCGCCGGAACCGTGACACCCGTGCATGCCATCCTGTTCAGCGGTTTCAATCGTTGGGGACCACTTCTGTTAGTCTGGTCAGCCGCCATAACAGGTATCACGTTGAGGACGATCTTCTCGGAGAGCCTTCCCTTCGCCGTCGGGACGGGGATATTCTTGCTGCTCGGTTGGGGAGGAGCAATCTCGTGCGGCTTACTGTGGAAACGATACGGTTATACTTTCGTCAAACCGTTGGTCTGGGGCGGCATTGCCTACACGCTGGGTGCTATCAGCCTGATGCTAAATTGGCCCACGCTGATTCCGAGTGTCATTGGTCCGCACGAATTGTGGCACGTGGCTGTGCTCATCGGGCTGGGCCTGCACTGGAAGTTTGTGTTTCAATTCGCGGGTGGGAAGCCCGATACAACACCCGAGTAACCAATTCCTTATTCGTCCCGCTCGCGCTTGTTTTGAAGTTGCGCTCTTTTTGGACTGCGGCGACTTGCCACCGCTCTTCCTGCGGAACATGCGAGACTATTGGAAAATGCCGCTGGAGTCAATTTGGTCCGTTCCATCTCGTCTGATATCGAAAAACGAAATAGGGGAAAGCTGTGACAAGTCCCAGCAGTCCAAATGCACGACCTGCTAACGCGCCTGGCGGGGTCCGCCGCTGCTCAGACCGGTTGAACTGACGACGGCCACATCGTTCTCGATGCGATCAACTTGTGCAATGTTCCGCAGCAGTTCCTGCAGCACTTGCTTGAGATAGAAACTTGGCACACATCCCTGGAGCGTCAGTGTCCCGTCAGCGAACTGCCACGAGACTTTGTCAAAGACGAAATTGTAGGAGCAGTCTTCCAGTCGGCGTCGCACGGCGTCCTCGACACTCCCATCTATCAAGCCGCGGGATGCCTTCTGAGGTGGGGCTTGCGTGTCCGTGATTGTGCTCATTGTAATTCCTTTTGCGTTAGGCTACTGCCAGATGTTCTCGCGGCAGCGTGATAATGAATTCTGCTCCAGCCTGTCGATTGTTGCCCACGGCAATGCGACCGCCGTGAGACTCGATGATTCGCTTCGTAATCCAACGCCTCGGCATGCTCCGGTAGCTCCGGGGCGAGCATCTCTAAATTGGCTTGCGTGATTTGGAAGGCATAACAAGTCAGCGACCGCATACAACTCATCGCGGCGCATGAATAGAATCCTCAGCAAGTCCTGAAGGCAATCACACTTCGTTTTCTCGCGTGGTATCGTTAACATCGCTGCTCGCTCTCCTTCCGTAGATCGTCAAAAGATGAACTCCAGTGCGACTCGCCTCGGCTTGCTGCCTCGATCACATTGACGAGTTGTTCGCTGGACGCCTGTTTCGTCAGGTAACCACTTGCTCCCAGTTCACGGGCGCGGCGAAAGTAATGGTCGCGATCGTGCATCGAATACATCACTACGGCCAGCGTCGGGATGGACCGCACGTGACGGAGCACTTCAAATCCGTCTCCGCCCGGCATGCTGACGTCCAGCAGCAACACGTCTGCCGGCACATCATTGGCCAACCGGATCGCCTCGGCACAACTCGTTGCCTCGCCCATCACCTCGATCCTGGTATGCGCGAAAGTTGCACGCAGTCCTTCCCGTACGAGTTCGTGATCGTCGGCGATTAATAATCGAATCGTCATGTTGCTTCGCCTTATCGTGGACGGCAGCGCTCAAGGCGATGGTTGCCGAAAGGTCGCGTAGGACGGGTCTCCAGGCCCGTCCGTAAAAAAAGCAAGACCGCCCTTTTCCGCGATTGTACGCCAGCTTCCCATCGCGTGAGTTTTGCGAACACGGAATTCAGCTCCCTTGCCGAGAATAACGGACGGGCCTGGAGACCCGTCCTACACTTCGCGTCATCAGACTTTGACCGTGATTTTCTTGGCCTTGGCTTCGGCCGTCTTGGGCAGCGTGATGTTGAGTACACCATCGCGGTACGTCGCGTCGATCTTGTCTTCGTCCACGCTGCAAGGCAACGAAACGGATCGAGAGAAGCGACCGCAGCGTCGTTCGATGCGGTGGTACAACTCGCCCTTCTCCTCCTTCTCTTCTTTGCGCTCGCCGGCAATCGTCAGTTGATTGCCGCTGACCTGGATATCGATCTCTTTGGGGTCAACGCCGGGCAGGTCCAAGCGAGCCTGAATCGCGGCGTCCGTCTCGCTGAGATCGATGGGCGGCGCAAGCATCCGTGTGCCCCAGCCGTCCCCTTCGTCGCCCCAGATGGGCTCGAAGAGCTCTGACATTTCGTCCCGCAATGTTGCCAGTGGGCCACGACGAAACCAAGGTGATAGTTTGCGTCGAGTCGATTCAGTCAGTGTTCCAGCCATAACATTTCTCCTTATCCTTCGTTGAAAATGTCGAGCCGCGGTACGCACGGCCCTGATGTCGTTCTTAACCGTTGTCATCTTTGCCGGTCGCATTAACCCCGAACATCGTCAAAACTGTGATTCTTGCATGGTTGAATCCGCCAGCCCGGCAGGATGGCGTTGACAGCAAGCGGCGAGAAGCTTGTCGGCGCGATCCATTAGCGTGGCCCGTGAATCACTCGCACACGGGGCAGGATTGCACATAAGCGGTTGGGTTAGTTCGAGTTTTGCATTTTTTTGGACTGCGGTGACTTGTCACCGCTTCGCTCTACAGTGCGAAGCACTTTTTCAGCATCACCGCAACTTACACTGGATAGCGAATAATTGGTACCAAGTCGAAAAATACCACAGCGGCGATGAATCGTCGCACTCCAAAAAGTGCAAAACTCGAAGTTAGCCGGCATCAGATTGTCTCGACGAGCGAGCGTGTGAACGGCCTGAAACGTCCTGCTTCATTGAGATGCGCGAGCAATTCGCCGAGACGGTATGG
>CAUJKL010000082.1 GCA_963204995.1 Planctomycetota bacterium
TACTCGGAGGCTGCCTATGGCGAGCTGATTGACTTTCTGCTCGAAGGCCAAGGCTTCGAGCGGAATGGTCTCGACATTTACTTCTACGAGACGGCACATGGAATTCAGACGTGGACAGCGGGCTGGGATCCATGCTTCAACGTCCGTGATTGCTGCCTCGCGGGCGTTGCCGGCGGTCGTCAGTGTTGCACGAACTACGAACGGTATGATGTGACGCACTTCCCTCGAAGGCAAAGCCGATCTTTGGAACGGACGGAACGCGTGTCGATTCCCGGGCTGATACAGGGCCAAGTGCGAGTGCTTAGCGGCGAGATTCTCACCGAGATCGCGCCGGACATGCGGGGCACTCATTCGTGGTCGCTGGCGCGGCTGCACACCATGATCGAAGACGCCTTGCGAGACAGTGCCAACAATGCGACCATTTCGGCGTTGGCAGGTGTGATGTCGCGATTTGACCACGTGTTGATGCACCTCGACGACATCGTTCGTAACCGCGGGCTGTCGGCTCAAGATCGAGCCCTCAACTACGCCGCGACACGCATCGTTGACATCCTGCCGGAGATTGCCGATTCGCTCGTCGTGCCCAATAACAATTCAGTTACCGTTTACGAACTGGATAGCGTCGCGACGCCTGTCAAGAGTGAGATTGGACCGCCTGGGTCGAACTGCTGGGAGGTGGAAATCTCCTTCTTTAATCCCGACAACGCCTTTGCCGCACGCGTGATCGTCTCGCAAGCGATTGATGTAAGCGATATTATCCCCTACCGTATTGAGAAACCGAAGCAATATCGCAGGCGTTGAGAACCGCGCCCTTTTTGATCCGTTTACGAATGGGAGTGTGTCATGGCAAAAAATAAGACGGTGATTGTTGAAGTCTTAGGCAACCGCTTGACGGACATTGTGGACACGACTGTCGTCCCACCCGTCGTGATCGGATATCGAATGCATACCGGGCCCAAGGGTACCGAAACGGATCCCAACTCGTTCTGCGGTGATGCACGCGTGCTGGAGTTCTACCACGCGGAGCTCACGAATCTCACGAAGTATCCCCAGGGCGTATGCACGCACCAGAGGACGTGGAATGCCTATTCGGTTACTTACGAAGAAACAGACGGCACCGGCGACGAGGAATTGCTATGCTATCCCGCCCAGTTAGGACAACCAATGGGCAGCGTTCAACCCGAGAAAGCCGTCGGCGCGAAAGCGGTGCCCGATCAAGAATGATTGCTTCTAGTGCTGCAATTTCCCGCTTTACGGATTCAAGGCACAAAAAATAGTTGAAACTGGAGTGCCGAGCGAATAGAGTGCAGCGTTAGAACCACTCCTTAGTTCGAGTTTTGCACTTTTTGGAGTGCGGCGATTCATCGCCGCTTTGGTATTTTTCGACTTGGAGCCAATTATTCGCGATCCTATATAGGTTGCGGTGATGCCGAAAAGTGCTTCGCACTGGAGAGCAAAGCGGTGACAAGTCACCGCAGTCCAAAAAAAGCAAAACTCGAACTTAGATACGCCCCACTCGTTTCCCAAGTAAAGAGAGGATTGTCCATGAAACTCCCAGAAAGAACTCCTCCAATCCAACTCAGCAACGACAACGAAATTGTACGGCACGTATCCGTCGGCAATGAGAAGGTCGCGGCGCAGGGCATGTGTGACTACCCCGGCCTCGCGTGCGGACCGTGCAACAACGGCAGCAGGCAATGCATGTTCCCAGGATCTCGCAGCCAGTTCCCGTGCCCTTGCTAGCACCCTTCAAAAAGCCGGGTACGCCGTTACCAGGTCGCAATTCAAATTGCTCGAAGATGAACCGTCCCTAGCGAAGCTACGGACGGTTTCTCATTTCCTGGCGAGACTCCGGCCACTTTCGCGATCAAAATGATCGTTACATCTTGCCTGACCGATTCGACCCTCGCGCCAACCGCGTCGTATCGGTTGTAACGGCGTTGTCGACTAATCCACTGATACGGATTGTGCCGAAGTTCCATCTGTATCAGTTCTCCGGAATGGACCGGCTCCGGTTCGTTCGGCACGCGTCGTCGCCCAACTTCTCACATCACGGATGGATATCCATGCGTCTCTCCGACCTCGGGCAACTCTGCCTTGCGATCTCGTTCACTTGTTATTGCCTATCCGTTGGTCGGCTTACTGGACAAGAACCGAATTACACTGCAACCACAGTGACGGCGAGTGGGGAGCCGGCCGAAATCGACTTTGCCATCGATTCGGAAGACGAGACTGAAGTTGACTACGCGTTGAGTGACTGGCTTCAGGATGCACAGCCTCCGGCGATCGTGTTTGATCCGCAAGTCGACGCTCCCGAGAGTACTTCGGCTCTGATCGCCAGCGTTTTTGGCGGCGATGACATCGACCGAAGTCTTCTTAGTCGAGCGCGCCGAGCGCGCGCGACGTCACCAGGCGCTGACATCGTGATCGGAGCTGAAGGCCGGTTTCGCGTTACGACGGACGGCGGTAGCCTGCTCGGCAAATCGAGTCACGCTCGCGGCATTGCGATTCAGAAACGGAATCCGATCGTCTCGGATCCTCGAATTCGAGGGGACCGCGTAGGGCG
>CAUJKL010000083.1 GCA_963204995.1 Planctomycetota bacterium
TGATCATGCCGTGCGGCTTATCGAGCAGACCCTTGACGATCTGCGTCTCGCGTTCCTGCATACCGAGCGCTTCGAACGTGAACACCTTGTTACCTTCATCGATAACACGCATGACGATCTTCTCGCCGCCAATGACGGGGATCGCGCTGACACGAAAGCTGGCTCGCGTTCCGTTTTCGTCGATCGTGAGGTTTCCGTCTTGCGGCTTGCGAGTTTCCGTCGTATCCATGTCGCCCATGACTTTAATGCGACCAATCACAGCAGCTTCCGTGTGATTCGGGATCGTCATGACTTGGGTAAGTTGGCCGTCGACGCGATACCTCACTCGCATTTGGGGAACGTGCGGTTCGAGATGGATATCGCTGGCCCCCGCGTTGACGGCACCCATCAGAATTGAACGGACCAAGCGCACCACCGGAGCGTCTTTGTCTTCCTTGACCGCGACAACTTCTTTTTTGCCCGCTTTCTTGGCTTCATCCAATTCCTGGATCTTGATGTCGATAATCGTTTGACGAGCCGCGACGCGTTCATCGAAGCCGCGATCCAACGTGGCCAGGACGTCGCGACGCAGCGCCACGATGGGGTCGACCTGATACCCCGAAATCAACTCGGCTTCAGAGATCGCGTTCATGTCGTCCGGGGCGACCATCGCGAGCGTCATCGTGCCGCCTTTGACGGCGACAGGCGTCATTAGCCGTTGGCGACCGAGCGCCTCCGGGATCAAGCACACTACTTGCGGATTAATCAGTTCCGGAGACATCTCGCGATAGGGCACATCGAACTGTTTCGAGAGTGCGGCGCCCAGCTGATCGTTGGTGATCAGACCGCGAGCAACGAGCGTTTCACCCAACATTCCGCGAGCACCTTGCGCCGAGAGTGCCGCGTTGAGCTGCTCTTCTGTGATCGCTCCTTGAGCGACGAGGATGTCACCGAGCCGACCTGCCATGAATCCAACCTCCGCGTTGCCGCGAGTTTGTGTGTATTACTGTTTTACTGCGACGGCTGGCGCATTCGCCGAAGTGGCTGCCGCGGCTTTTGTCTTCTCAGAACGATCTCGAATCGGCGCGTCGGCCAAGAGCTTGCTCACCTTGTCTTCCAGGACTTCAGGGTGAAATGGCACGACGATAAAGTCACGCGCACCGACGTTGTACGCCGCTTGCACCCGCGATAAATCGGCGTCGATCGACAATACCAAGATCCGCAGATCGCTAGTCTCTTCGTCCGTGGTCAGCCGCTCGATGAAGCCCATACCGTCCAGTCCTGGCAACACGAGGTCAGTGATCACCAAGTCAGGAAGCGAGGCCTTGATCTTGGCAAAAGCCGCTTCCGCCGACTCGACACAGATCACTCGGTAGCCCAACAGCTCCAATCGAAATGCGGTCACTTCTGAAACGACCGTTTCCGGTTCGACGAGTAACACTTCTCTTCCGGCAGTATTCATAGCGATGGGTTTCCCACGTAATGCGTCGATTGGTACTTCGAACTAGAGGCACGTGTTGCCAATACGGAACAGTGAAACGTAGCTCGTGGTAAAGCCGAGTCAAAACAAGCCGGCAAGATAACGGCGATGACAGATTCCACCGGTCTAACTCGCACGACTCGCACAATCCGATCGCAATTGAAGGTGACTCCGCAAACTCAACCGATCCGCTCACTTTTACGAGAATTCGAGTTGATGGAGTGGCCTGCTAATTGGATTTGTGACCTACGTTTCACTTAGCGGCAGTTTTGAGCGCAATCAGCGGCACTCGAATAATTACTGCGCCAATCGACAACCCACTCACATCGCGTGAAGAACCTTTTTTGCGAGAATCAAAATGGCTTCCAAAACCTGGACGATCGTCTGCCTGACATTGACTTTGCTGATCTGTGGCTGTTCCGACTCGGATGTTGCGAAGGTCAACGCTCCCGGCACGACGGGTGTCGCTGCCGCGTTGCCGAACCGCGAAGTCGCCGCAGCGAACCAAACTCCGTTCCTGCCGCCAGATGCCGGAGTCAATCAACCGCTCGATATACCGCTAGGGTTTCAACCTCCCGAGGTTGAGCTCCCCGGAGGCTTTCCCATGTCGTTCGGTGGTGGTGAAATCCTGGTTCCGGTGGTGCGATTCAACACAGACGAGAATGCCGACGTTGTACAACTACTCGGCTTCGTCGATGTACTCGGCCTGAAATCGCTGCTGTCGAAGACGAACACGCTTCAGGTCGTGCGTTTAGCCGATGAAGCCAGCGACGTGCAGGTCGTAGCGGTCGAAGCGCCCGCAGTTACGGTGCAGCAAGGTGACGAGCAGAACGAGCTAAGACTTTTTGAGCTACCGGGCTTTCGCAACCCGACATCTGTATTTGATGTCGCTGGGAAAAAATTCGGCGGCCAAGACGTTCGTGGTCTCGGTGCCGCACAAGTTCCGGGTATTCACTTTGGTGGTCCGGGAGCGAATGGCGAACCGAACCTTCCCGGTTTCCCGGGAGCCCAACTGCTGGAGGCCGCACCGGGTGCCATTCCTGGAATCCAGAACGGTGGAATCCCAGGTAATCCGCCAGGAATGTTTGGATTGGAGCGAGCTGGCGAACGTCCAGGTCTGCCGCCCGAACTGCCCGGACTCGACGGTGGCCCCGGAGTCGGGCTACCACAACTCCCAGGCGCAGCGGCCCTGCAGAACTTGCCTAGCGACAGCGTCGC